>NZ_JAVRCA010000010.1:0-13026 GCF_034530995.1 Nostoc sp. DedQUE04
AACTCAAGCCAAAAAATAGATTACTACAATCTGGCATTAGTGGGATAGGTTCGTAAAAGTCTAATCTAAAACTGTCCTTAGATTTTGGGAAAACTCATTCTTCTATATATATAAGAATCTTTACTATGCTTGATGACAACGATTTTGCATTAGCCTCGGCTGTTGACACTTCGGTTGTGGTGCTTGAGGAGCTATCTTTACATCCTCAGCCAGAAGTTCGTGAGGCTGTAGCTAAAAATCCAAATACGCCCACGAAAGTGTTGCTGAAATTAGGTAAAGAGTTTCCAGACGCAATTACGGCGAACCCGATTTTCAATCTTTTGCTGTTGGAAAATCCTGAGAGTCATTTCGTTAGACTCTCTTTAGCGCGTAGCACAACAACTAGTGAAAACGCGATCGCTCAGTTATCCAAAATCGAGGATGAGGAAATTCTTTGTGCTGTGGCTAGAAATCCAAAGACACCTCTTCACATCCTGGAACAACTTGTAGAAAACCCGCCTCTTTTCTGCGATGACGAGAATGCTGATGAATCTGATTTCGATGAACTTTTTACCGCGATCGTTCAAAATCCGAACACTTCTGAATCGTTATTGCTTCAACTAGCCGAGCGTGGAAGCTTCTATGTCGTCAAAATTGCGATCGCTCAGAACCCCAAAGCACCCTTATCCCTGCTAAATCAGTTTGCAGATTGGAGAAATTTTAGGATGCATAAAGCAATTGCTCGAAATCCTCAAGCACCGAGCGCAATCTTGGAAAAACTAGCGGGAGAAAATGAGAAAGAAATTCGCGATCTGGTCAAGATCCATCCAAATGTATCAGAAACTGCGATCGCCATCATCAATTTTATCGAGGGAAAACCTGGAACATCCATCGACTTGCTAGAGCGGTTAGCCAGCGATCGACGAGCCTCTGTCCGGCTATTGGTTGCAGCTCATCCCTCAACCCCTGCAAAGGTTTTAGAAAAACTTGCACAGGATACAGATGAAGATGTACCCTTCAAAGCCGCAAGCCATCCCAATGCAACCTCTACCGTTCTAGAGTTTTTTGCAGATTTCTTGGTTAAGCAACATCAACGAGTCTCGCCATTAAATCGAGCCAGGTATGAAGAAAGTGCAGTTCGATTGGTGAGACGTTCTGACATTACTCCAAAAGTGTTAGAAAATCTGTTGCAAATGAATAAATATGATGTAGTAAGCGCGATCGCATCTTCTTTGAAAACACCACCAACTATGCTAATCGCACTTACAGACTATCAAGCCCCATCTAGCGTACAAATTCATTTTCTCATAACTCTCGCTAAAAACCCCAATACACCTTCCGAGGCGCTGGAGAAGCTTTATCTAAAAATCAACCAAATGCGACATCCAAATACAATGGATGGTCTACGCGCTATTGCTACTCATCCCAATACCCCTGTTCATTTGCGAGCACAATTGTTCTTTTTCTAGAACAATTCGCAGTTCATTGCTGTGACGATCTCCACTCAAAAGTTGCCAGAAATGTCAATACACCGATTTCAATTTTGGAGCGGTTAAGTAATGATTCGCAAGACTGGGTTAGTAGGATTGCAAAACGGCGCTCAAGGAAAGAGCTTGATTACAGCACTATTTCTGTAAAGGTCAACACAGTCCAAGGATGGCTTTGAGAAGACCCCAAGCGATGCCAGAATCTTTACAATACAGGACTTACGCACTGAAAACTTGAAAGCTTGATCCCCCCTAGCCCCCCTTTTTAAGGGGGGAATCTTAAAAGCCCCCTTTTTAAGGGGGTTGAGGGATCTCTTCTGCGTAAGTCCTACAATAGTAAATAAGGTAAAGATATATATCAGAGTCAAAATCAATGGCACTATTCGGATTTGGCAAAAAGTCAGTTATGCCCACACCTGAAGAAGCTTTGTCAGGAAGGGCACAATCTATGTCAGTACCCGCAGCTCATTATGTCAACAAGAATCCCTTAAAACCTCCTTTTCCCGATGGATTAGAGAAGGCAATTTTTGGCTTGGGCTGTTTTTGGGGTGCAGAACGCAAATTCTGGCAACTTAAAGGAGTTTACACCACCGCAGTCGGTTACGCTGCTGGTTTAACACCCAACCCCACTTATGAAGAGGTATGTAGTGGGCGAACAGGTCACAATGAAGTGGTGTTGGTTGTGTTCGATCCCAAAGTGATTAGTTATGCCGAACTGCTGAAAGTCTTTTGGGAAAGCCACAATCCCACCCAAGGGATGCGCCAAGGAAATGATACTGGCACTCAATACCGTTCGGGAATTTATGTATATTCCGAAAATCAAAAGCAGCTAGCAGAAGCATCGCGGGAAGCTTATCAGCAAGCCCTCAACAGCGCAGGTTATGGCAAGATTACTACAGAAATCTTGGATGCGCCGGAATTCTACTACGCTGAAGCTTACCACCAGCAATACCTAGCTAAAAATCCTAACGGGTATTGTGGTTTAGGAGGGACAAACGTATCTTGTCCCGTGGGTGTAGTTGAATCGCAAGTTAGTAGTTAGAAGGAAGCAGGGGAGCAGAGGAGCAGGGGAGCAGGGGAGAAGTTACAGTAAGTTTTCCCCTCAGCCCCCCATCCCCTCTGCTTCTTTCTTGTGCCCAATGCCCAATGCCCAATGCCCAATGCCCAATGCCCCACTAAAATGCAGATTTGAGCAAAGCGATCGCTCGCACCCACAACATAATACTAATCGGCGCTCCAAGTAGAATACCAGCGATCGCCCAACCTCTCTGATGGGCTTTGAATTGTTCAATACTGCGCCACCGTCTACTTTTCCAAGCCCATTCATTGCCTTTTGCACCAAGTGCGATCGCCATTATCCACCAAGCATTAGGTACAAAACAGAATAAACCATACCACACTTGATTCGGCCACATCCACAACCAAGGCATTAGAAAAGCACCCCAATTCCAACCAAGAATTTCCTCTGGAACTGTTTCATTCTGATTATTGATCCCGCATCCAGAATTGTTGATTATTTCTTTTAACGGCAAAAGCTGATTCTTATTTGCAGATTTGACAGTTAGTCCCGATTTGAGGGCATTCAGCGCAACGCTTGCACTAGTAAATCTTTGTTCGGGAGCGGGTTCTATCAACTTTTGTAGCCAACTGACAAAACTGGGACTGAGGTTAACTCGGTCTGTAAATTGCAGTCGCAAATCCTGCTGGGGTAAATCAGAGGGGGAAGTTCCAGTGAGCAAATGAATCAAAGTCGCTCCCAGTGCATATAAGTCTGAAGCCGCAACTGCTCGACCACCAAATTGCTCCATTGGGGCATAACCATAAGTACCGACAACGGTAAAAGTAACGCCCTCTTTTGCCGCTTTATCCTGAACTGCACCAAAATCAACTAAATAAATCTGATTATCTTCGCCCCAGATTAAATTACTCGGTTTAATATCTCTATGTAAAACTCCAGGATTCAATTCATGTAGATAGATGAGAATATTTAAAACTTCAACAGCAATTTTTTTGGCTCGCTTTTCACTAAACCTTTTGCCAATAGCAAGTTTATCTTTAAGCGACTCACCAGGAATATATTCTTGTATTAAGGCGAACCAGAGGGTGCGATCGTCGATACAAAAATAATCTATATATTGAGGGATGCGGGGATGATTTAGCTGTTTAAGGATTTGTGCTTCCCTCTCAAAAAGTTTCAGGTCATCCCACTGCACAGTACCGCCAAAGGCCAAAAGTTTGACCACAACGGTCGAATTTTCGCCATCAGAGGCTTGTAAATCCAATGCTTGCCAAGTTTGACGAATTCCATTGTTGCCGAGTTGGCGCTGGATTTGATAACGATCTTGTAATATTTGTTCTGGTTGCAGCATCTTAACACCTGCTGGCAATTTACGTTGATCTGATTCCCTTATATTTAAGGATAGTCATTATCTACAGAAACTGTGGCAGCAATCCCTTACTGTCTTAGTAAGCTGTTGTGCATTTGATTTGTGTAACTGGGATGAACAAGACGCTTTGCATAACTTGCCTTTAGTTAGATTATATAGTACAATTGTACTGTAAACAGTGATAGGAAGACGATCAAGCTCAAGCAAGATATGTTGTTGGAGGAAAATAGCAAAGTCCTTTACAGAATAGGTTTGCCTTAACTTTCAAGATTATCTAACAAACTTTACAAACTGCTTAAATCTCTTGTCACAATAAGATTTATAATTAAAATATCAGTCATTCACCCCAAGGCTGAAGCCAACTGTTATATAATGCAGAATCCAGTGCATTTAACTTGGGGGAAGCTTTGCGTTTTCAGTTTAAAAAAAAGAAACTCGAAGCACTTTACACAGCAGAAAAAGATGCTCATAAATACCCAGGTGTGGTTGATGACTTTTTTGAAGTCATGGCGATTATTGATGCTGCTGTAGACGAGCGAGATTTATATGCTCAAAAAGGATTGAGATTTGAGAAGTTATCAGGAAAACGAGGAAAACAAGGACAGCGTTCTCTACGTTTGAATAATCAGTGGCGTCTAATTGTGACAGTGGATGAGGATGAGCAGGGAAATTATCTCACAATAATCGATATCGAAGACTACCACTAACTTTCGTCAGCAGGGGAGACAGCAATATGAGCCAGAAGCTAGCACCAGCAAGAGTACCAACACCAGGAAAAATTTTAAGTCGAGAATTAGAAGCCCGTGGCTGGACACAGAAAGATTTAGCAGAAATTATGGGGCGTCCAGTTCAAACCATCAATGAAATCATTCGGGGAAGCAAGCAAATTACACCTGAAACAGCTATCGAACTCTCTCAAGCCTTGGGTACTTCTCCAGAGTTCTGGACAAATCTTGAAGCAAAGTATCGGCTTCATCTAGTAGGAAAAGAAAAAAAAGAGCAAGATATAGCTCGTAAAAGTCGATTGTATACAATTGCTCCCATCTCTGAACTAATCAAAAATAAGTGGATTCAAGCAGCAGATTCAATTGATGACTTAGAACGGCAAGTATGTGATTTTTTCGGCATATCATCTTTAGATGAAATACTCCAGCTAGATGTTAATTTTCGTTGTTCCGAGCATCGAGAGCCAGAGGAAACTTCTCGCATAGCTTGGGTAAAACAAGTTGAGAACCTAGCGAAACAACAAGCAGTTGCTAGTTTTGAACGCAAAAAACTTGAGACTGCTATCCCTAAAATTCTTGCTTGTGCGAAACAAGTAGAAAGTATTGTGCAGATTCCTAAATTGCTGGCAGATTTAGGTGTACATTTTATAATTGTGTCGCATTTAAGCAAAACCTACTTGGATGGTGCAGCCTTATATTTAAACAGCAATCCCGTTATCGCGTTGACATTGAGATATGACCGGATAGATTCATTCTGGTTCACCCTCATGCATGAGTTAGCACATATTGTTTTAGGACATCAAGGAGCTTATTTAGATAATTTGGATGCGTTAGAAGAGAATGATGAGGAAAGAGCAGCTAACGAAAAAGCCGCTGACTGGTTAATAAATCCTCAGACATTAAATGAATTTATTATTACAAGTAAAAAAGTCTTTTCTCGGAAAGGGATTGAAGAATTTGCTCACAATCAAAATAGACATCCAGGCATAATTCTTGGTCGCTTACATTATGACAAATTAGTTCCCCATAAAAATTTGAGACCATTACTCGTTAAAGTTAGCCCAATTTTAGGTCATTCTACAGATAATTTTTGCGATAGTAAGCTTGATATTCCTCAGACAGCAGAGGTTCCCACCAATCACGATGATTGAGATACCATTCAACTGTTAAACGTAAACCCTCAGCAATTGTTACTGAAGGCGTCCAACCAAGCTGAGTTTTAATTTTGTTTGCATTAATTGCATATCTCCTGTCGTGTCCCTGTCTATCCTTAACAAAAGTAATCAACTGCTTGGCTGGATATATTGGTAAATCAGGTGCTAATTCATCCATCATTTGACATAAAAGTTGCACGAGGTTAATATTTTCCACCTCATTATTGCCACCAATATTGTATGTTTCTCCTGGTTGACCATGATTGATTACTACATCTAAAGCACGGCAATGATCGCCCACATAAAGCCAATCCCGTACATTTTTACCATCACCATAAACAGGTAATGGTTTCCCGATCAAAGTGTTGATACACATTAGGGGAATTAGTTTTTCGGGAAACTGATAAGGCCCGTAATTATTAGAGCAATTTGTGATAATAGTTGGAAGTTGATAAGTATGATAATAAGCACGGACTAAATGATCGCTACCCGCTTTGGAAGCTGAATAGGGACTATTGGGAGCGTAGGGTGTGGTTTCACAAAAAGCTGCGTCATCTGCGCCCAGGCTACCGTAAACTTCATCAGTAGAAACGTGTAAGAAACGATAATCAGACGGTTGTGCTTTCGCTTCCCAATGTTGCCGAAAAGCTTCTAGTAGGGTGAAAGTTCCCACCACATTAGTTTGCACAAAAGCGGCTGGGCCAAGAATGGAACGATCGACATGAGATTCAGCGGCAAAATGGGCGATGGTATCAATATTTTCCGTTGCTAATAGGTTGTCTATGATGGTGCGATCGCAAATATCTCCCTGCACAAACCGAAAATTCTCTCTTCCCTCAAAGGGCGCCAAATTCAGACGATTCCCCGCGTATGTCAGAGCATCCAACACCACCACGCGATCGCCTGGATAAACCTGACACCAATGATGCACAAAATTTGCCCCAATAAACCCCGCACCCCCAGTAACTAATAACCGCCGACTCATTCAATTTCCTCTCTTTTCTCTGTGTTTTCAGTGTCTCTGCGGTTCGTTTCTATGACTTAAAATATTTCTTCCTCAATTTACCATATATCTTCTGAGCGAGTAATTTCGCCATCCGTATTTTAGTCAAACTCTTAATATTAGATGGCTGCTGTATTTTATGGTCAAAAAACTCATTTAACTCATCCAAAATAACTTGGAAACGCTTAATAATATTTTCAGTACGATGCTCAACCAAAAAATCTTCAGATAAACTAAAAGCTACTGAAGATTCAATTACCTTCAGAATCCGTTGCACATCATATTCTTGGGAATATCCAGCAATTTTATAGCAATTAAATCCAGGGTCTAAGTAATCAGCTAGTCCACCGTTAACACTAGAAAATACTTGACAGCCACAAGCAAGAGCTTCCATTGGTTGTAAACCAAATCCTTCACTAACACGCTGTTGTGCCCAGTACTCAGCCGAATCATAGAGGTAAACCTTAGCTCGGTTAAATAGTCCAGGTAAATCCTCTATGTATGAGTCAACAACCAATACTTTACAACGTTTTTGCAACGCCGGAATCAATTCTTTAATTAAATACTCAGAAGACTTCCGAGCTTGAACTAAAACATCAATATCCCGTTCCAAACCTAAATTTTGAAACTCATCAGAAATTTGATTGGGCAAATAATAAATCAGAGAATTGGGTGATTTTTCTCCCCAATATCCCATTGTATAGCGGCTAACAGTCATGATTGGAATACTTGCAGGTAGCCTAAATGAATAACCTGGACTATGTGCATGGTAAACGACATTATATTGCTTAAGTTTAGCCACGAGTTGAGCTATATCAAATCCCCAACTGATTACAAAAATTACATCATTTAAATTTTTCTCTTTTAGCAAATCATCAATAAAAAGCTTATCTTTTTCGCGTTGACGGTAAGTTACAACATCAGCACTACAGAAATTATGAGCTAGATTAAGTGCTTTTAACTCAGCCCAAAGACCACCACAGGCAAATTTGCTATCTGTACCGGGAAGTAAGAAGTAAAGTTTTCTCATAATTTTTTTAGGGGATTGGGCATTGGGCATTGGGCATTGGGCATTAAGGAGAGAAGAAAAATTACTTCTTTTCCCCTCTGCTCCCTGCCTTTGTGCTTCTTGCTCTCTTCATTCTTGCCAGCCCACTTTAACAAAATGTGCCTCACGCCCCCAAACATCGCGTGTACGGGTAATATTTTCAATTGCTAGGTTAAAAGGAATGGCAGTTGTTAGGTAACGCTGCACTATGGAACCTAAATCAGGTGCGAGTTCTGCGGCTGTCGTCGCTGCTAATCCTAAACCTATAAGTTGCTCAATTGGTCGAAATGGTAGCAACAGATGCACACCCACAGCTAATCCAGCTGTTAAGAGCATTGCTACTGACAAATTTGTGCCACAACGGGGATGTACAGCCAAATCCCATTCTCCACTGGTGATGCGATGTCGAGCAAGTGTGACTGCACGCCGCAAATCACTAATATTTACTTCACCATAGAGGTAGAATCCCTGCTCAGTAGATAAACCGCCTAATAGTTCATTATCTAGTTGAACATTAGTAGATTCTGCTGGAGCAGAATAGGCGCTTTTTGATTCGCTAAGAACCCAAACAGTAGCATGTTCTAAAGCGTGAACCTGCCGCAGCATCAAAATTTCTTTTAACCCTGGAATAAACGATAGCTGTCTGAGTAAGTCGGCATCTTGTGTGGGTTGCGGAAAGTCTGAAGATTGGTCTTCCAGACTTGGAACTTTCTCAGATACAGGTATCGTAAAATCAAAGTTAAAAAATTCAAAGGGAGACCAGCTACCCTGAAAAGAAGCGGAAGTATTCATTGAAATACTACTCCCAAAGCCGATGGGGCAACATAGATTTCTTTCAAATGTAACGCTTGCACCACTGAATTGTTGCTAATTTTTGTAGATGATTGTTTAGTTAGGGTATTGGGCATGGGGCATGGGGTATTGGGCATTGTAGATGCTTCTTCCCAGTCCCCAGTCCCCAGTCACTAATCCCCAATCCTTAGTCCTATATCTGTTCTGTTGAATTTGGAAAGGAATTCTGATCTTTTTAGTTTCCGAGTCCGAGGGTCAGCTGGCTCCACTTACATAAACTCCGGCTGAGTGAAGGACTCGGAACTTTTGGTAGAGTGTTCACACTGAAAACTTAGGCGTAAGGAGAGGAACAATCAGTACAACTCAAAATTGGCTTGTAATTTACCAGACCAAAGCAATTAAGCTTCTACTAGTAAATTGTTTATTCAATCTGGTTAGGCAGAGTACAGCAATTGACATCATTCAAACAGACTTTGCCCCACTGTAAAGCCCAGCGGACAAGGGCTACTCGATTATCTGTCTCAGTCTTAGTGAGAATATTACTGATATGGTTATCAACTGTACGCTTGCTAATCTCCAGTTTTGCTGCAATCTCTTGGTTAGTTAAGCCAGCGGCTACTAAGTCGATAATTTGCAGTTCTCTGTCTGACAGACTAACGGGGGTCTCAGACTTGCCACCAGCCATGACTATTTCTATCCTCCCTTGGTATATGTACTTAATCGCTCTTTCTAATTCTAGAAGATTCTTTTCTTGGTAGGGGTTTCAAGTGTTAGCAGTAATATGATTGTCAATATTTTCTTTGGATTTCAAGTTGCTAAAAATATAAACCACGCGAAATATCATGTAATAAATATAGCTTATTTTGACAACCATATTGTCTAAGCACTGAGATAAAGTAAGCGAGATTAGAAGCACATACACGCTATAAGAGTAGTAAAAATTGCTATTTAATTCTATGAAGGACTGGCGACAGATTAGCAAAAACTATTGTAGATTTTATACTGTAAATTCATAATCCTACATCAAAATCTAAAATTGAAAATGAGATGAGCAATCCCCGTGTTTTGTGCCTTGGTGAAATTTTGTTTGATTGTTTAGCCGATCAATTAGGGCTAAAGTTGGAAGAAGTGAAATCTTGGACTCCCTACCCAGGAGGGGCACCAGCTAATGTAGCCTGTGCTTTAGTCAAGCTGGGAATGTCAGCAGGATTTATCGGTGCTGTTGGCGAAGATGAGCCAGGAAATGCACTGGTCAAGCTATTACAAGATGTAGGTGTAGAGACTACGGGAGTACAACGCCATCCCACAGCACCAACGCGGCAAGTTTATGTTACACGGGATCTGGCTGGCGATCGCACCTTTGCCGGATTTGGTCAGTACGATACCGCAGAATTTGCCGATACTCGCCTGCAAGCTAAACAATTGTCAGATTCGCTGTTTCAAGAAGCAGATTTTCTGGTTTTGGGTACTTTGGAATTAGCCTATCCTGAAAGTGAAGCGGCAATTCACCGTGCTTTAGAGTTAGCAGAACATTACGACTTAAAAATTGTGCTGGATGTTAACTGGCGTCCTGTATTTTGGAAAGAGCCAAACATCGCCCATCAAAAAATTCCAGAATTATTTAAGCGAGTTGATTTCCTCAAACTCTCCAAAGAAGAAGCTGAATGGCTATTTGAAACCGCAGATCCCGGAGCCATTACTTACCGTCTAGCTTCGATTGAGGGGGTATTGGTGACAGATGGGGAAAACGGCTGCACTTATTGTCTGGGTGAGAACGAAGGCAAACTACCCTCGTTTTCTATCCCTGTAGTTGATACAACTGGTGCAGGAGATAGCTTTTTGGCAGGATTCATCCACCAACTGAGTAAGTATGGTATCCACAGCTTGCGAGATGCAGAAACAGCAAAACGCATTGTCACTTATGCCAGCGCTGTTGGGGCACTGACTACTATTAAACCAGGTGCGATCGCTTCTCAACCTACTGCTGCTGAAGTCGAAGCTTTTCTCGCCACACATCAACTCTAGGAACTAGCATAAGCCACTGGGATATCAGCATTTAGTAGCTGATACTCCCGACTAGAAAATGTAAAAAAATCTTCATACCATTCTGCGGTCATATTAAACAATAAACGCAGTTGGAGAAGTTTTGATATTAGGTTAATGCATTCAATTTTTACTTTTAGAAGTTCTGAATTATCCTCAGTGTATGAGAGCAATGCACTCAGGTCAGATAGATTTTGAGATTAGTTAGATAAATACTGGATAATTCAGAATTACGGAGTAAAACACGCTTTATACCTGCGTAACAGACGAATCGTTGTGTACCTCACTTTCCTTGAAATCTGCTGTATAACAGTTCACCCGTTTGTAATTGATTAATCCGTTCAGTTGTACAAACAGGAAGGTGTTGCAGTCTATGCACAAAAAACATTGAATCTTTACACTTTCACGATCTGCATAAATAGTAATACTGATATCTATAAGTGAATAGAAAGTGTAAGTGAATAGAAAGCATAGATTAGCTTAAGGAATTGGTGAAGCATTATGAAAAACATCACAAAATGGCTTTTGGGCTTGGCGATTGTTCCTGCAAGTTTGGTATTGGCATCTAGTCATGTTAAAGCCAGTCAAATTGCTGGTGAGTGGTTCTTTGGTCTCTGGGATTGTAATATTGACGGTAGACCAGCAAAAATGCAGTGGAAAGTAGTCGATGACCCACAAACTAGTTGTAACGGTGATGTTTGCTCTACTACTTCTGGTGTCCGTCTCGTCGGGCGGTTTAGTGATAACGGTAGTGCGTGGGTTCCTCTAGGAAAACGTTTTTCCAGCAGACAAAAACAGGATTTAGGTATTCGTTATTTAGGTGCAGAACAAGATAACTGGTATCTCAAATATAACAGTCGTACTAAAATAGCAGATGGTTGGACGACATGGCGGGGTAAGCGCTATCCACTACAATGTCGTAATCGCAGATAAACATTTGCTATGCAAAATATGTAAATAAGCGATCGCTAAGTTTGAGTAATAAACACGCCAGTACCACACTTTTATTTAACTTGACAGGCTAATACTTTAACGTGAGTTCGATGAACCTCTCCCACGGGGAAAGGGAGGAGCAATGAAAAATTAGGGTTTTGGCTCTCCTCTCCGTGTCAGAGAGGGGTTGGGGGAGAGGTCAAAAAAGGGCTTGTCGCACTCACGTTACTTTAGTTAGCCTGAGTTTGCTGCCACAGAGTATCAACAGTTACAAACTTATAGCCTTGTTGTAGCAGTTGTGGAATGAGAATTTGAATTGTGGCAGCAACATCTTCTCCACCGCAAGCACCATCGTGCAAAACAATTATTGAACCATTTTTGACCTGCTGCATAATTCGCTCTACCACAGTAGTTACACCTGGACGCACCCAGTCTTCTGGTACAACGCTCCACATAACTGGGCGGTAATTCCACTGAGAAAACAATTTTAAAGTAGCAGGTGTAAAGAAACCATTAGGCGGGCGGACATCTCGCACTTGTTGAGGTTGCAGGTTGCAGGCATTGTAAATGGCAGCTTGGGTTTTTTCTAAACTGTCCTTCAAGTCATTTGGGGAAAGCATGGGAAAAGAGCGATGATCGTAGCCATGCAATCCGATCCAGTGTCCGCGATCGCTAACGGCTTTAGCAATAGCTGGCGAACGGTTGACGCAAACACCCAACCAAAAAAAACTCGCTGTAATCTTGTAACGATCTAACACTGCCAAGACTTCGGGTGTGTATTGCGGATGTGGCCCATCATCAAATGTGAGTGCGATCGCTTTAGCATGAGAATTTCCAGTCCAAAGGCAGTTGGGAAAACTCGGCTGGAGAATGCGGTAGAAAATTGGGAAGAGGGGAGCTAGCTGCATAAAGTTTTTTCTTTTTTCCGTAATCTTGCGTAACTACACTGATTACTTAATATGATGATGTCAAGCGCGATTCGGACGCTTAACAGTCTTATATCTAAAACTTACACGCTGTCCATTTGTACAGTTATATGAATTAGCACTCATTGTAATGTTAGTGAGTTTTTCCCTTGTTCCTATTTCCTAGTTGGAAATGTAGTTTACATCACGATTTATTCCTGGCTAGCTGACTCAACTTATTTTTTAGTTGTCAGCTCAACAGGAAATATCGTAGTCACAGAAGTAGGGCGGAAAAGAAAATTACAGCTTTTTCATATAATTGTCTTTTTGGCAAATTGTAAGTCCTGATATTAACAATTACTCTTTATTCAGGATAAACTCTCATGGCAATTAATTTTTCCGGAACTAATGGCAATGATGTTATCTTCGGCAGTAATGACAACGATACCCTCAGAGGCTTGGATGGTGATGACAAACTGTTTGGCAGGAACGGCGATGACTTCATAGATGGTGGTTTTGGTTTTGACACCATTGATGGTGGTGCTGGAACTGATACCACATCTTACGCTT
>NZ_JAVRCA010000010.1:13126-203052 GCF_034530995.1 Nostoc sp. DedQUE04
AGTTTCCGGGAAATTCTCCTCTTACAGATAAATTAGTCAGCATTGAGAATTTAATCGGTACAGCTGGCAACGATACGATTGTTGGTAATGATGCCAATAATGTTCTCAGCGGTGGAGCAGGTAATGACTTCATCGATGGTGGCTTTGGTTTTGACACCATTGATGGTGGTGCTGGAACTGATACCACATCTTACGCTTTCTTCTCTGGCCCCATTGATGCCAATCTCTCTAGTGGTGTAGTCAAGTTTCCGGGAAATTCTCCTCTTACAGATAAATTAGTCAGCATTGAGAATTTAATTGGTACAGTTGGCAACGATACGATTGTTGGTAATGATGCCAATAATGTTCTCAGCGGTGGAGCGGGTAATGACTTCATAGATGGTGGCTTTGGCTTTGACACCATTGATGGTGGTACTGGAACTGATACCACATCTTACGCTTTCTTCTCTGGGCCAATTGATGCCAATCTCTCTAGTGGTGTAGTTAAGTTTCCGGGAAATTCTCCTCTCACGGATAAATTAGTCAGCATTGAGAATTTAATTGGTACAGTTGGCAACGATACGATTGTTGGTAATGATGCCAATAATGTTCTCAGCGGTGGAGCGGGTAATGACTTCATCGTTGGTGGTTATGGCACTGACGTACTCACAGGTGGTGCTGGCGCAGATAAGTTTGTCTTCAATAGCAAATTTGAAGGTATCGATATCATCAAAGACTTCGAGTGGAAAGAGGGTGACAAAATCCAGATTTCCAAGTCTGCATTTGGTGCTAGCTCTAACAACCAGTTCAGCTACAACAGCACTAATGGTGACTTATTCTTCGCAGGGTATCAATTCGCCACCATTGAGAACAAGCCTTCTTTATTCTCAGTTAATCTGGATGTTGTGCTGGTATAAATCTTTTCCTTTTATTCCATATCTTCATACTTCGGTGAATTAACTTGAAGAAGGTAGAGATGCGATCGCATCCCTACCTTTTTTGGCGATCTTTAAGTTCAAACAGCAGAGCGATCGCTTTGGTCTGTCAATGCTTTATTTTGTAACAAAATCTGTAACAGCAATGCTATTTTACCTAGTACTCGTCTAAATTGATGAGAAATCTACGGGGAATCCCTGAATAAAAGGGTAATGTTGCTCAAAGATATACGAGATTATCAAATTCTATTTCTCGGCTTATTTCTAGTCTTGGGAATCGGTACACGAGATTGGACGTTGCGACCAGAATTGATTGGGGTAGCGATCGCCACAAGTCTAGCAACTCAATGGATATTGTCATTAGTCATTAGTCATTGGTCATTAGCAAACAACAAAGGACAAATGACAAATGACAAAAAACAAATGCCGAATCTTCGCAGTGCTTTAATTACCTCACTGGGACTGAGTTTACTGTTGCGGGCTGACCACTGGACAACAATGGCAATAGCCGCAGCAATTGCGATCGCTAGCAAATTTATCTTCCGAGTCGGCGATAAGCATTTCTTCAATCCTGCCAATTTTGGCATTATATCTGCCTTGATTCTCACCCCCGATGCTTGGGTTTCGCCAGGACAATGGGGTGAAGAGTGGTGGTATGGGCTATTATTTCTCGGTACTGGCGGCATGATTTTGCAGCGCATCGGTCGCTGGGACACCACAGCAGCTTTTTTGGGTTCTTACTCTTTGCTAGAGGCGATTCGCAATCTCTGGCTGGGTTGGACTTGGGATGTTTACTGGCATCGATTGATGAGTGGATCTTTGCTGCTGTTCGCCCTATTTATGATTACCGATCCGCGATCGATTCCCAATTCCCGAATTGGGCGTGTAGTTTGGGCAATCTGCATCGCCGGATTGACTTTTATCCTGCGAAATTATTTCTTTGTTTCCACAGCAGTTTTCTGGGCGCTATTTGCCCTTGCACCCTTGAGCATCCTCCTAGATGTTTTCTGGTTAGCCCCAAGATTTACTTGGCAAGAAAAAGATGAGGAAGCAGGGGAAGAACTTCACTCTTGTACAGACGCGATGAATCGCGTCTCTAGTCTCTAGCACTAAAAAAATAGAGGTATAAAATAATGAAATTTTTTCGACTTTTAACACCATTATTGTTAGCAATTGTAGCTGTTTTGTGCTTTGCACCAGCAGCTTGGGCATTTTGTGGATTTTATGTAGCCAAAGCTGATACAAAACTGTATAACAAAGCTTCTCAAGTAGTTATAGCGCGGGATGGCGATCGCACTATCATGACAATGGCAAACGATTTTCAAGGCGAAGTCAAAGATTTTGCAATGGTAGTACCTGTGCCAACGGTGCTGCAAAAAGAACAAGTTCGCGTCACTGAACCAAAGATTATCGAACGCCTAGATGCTTTTAGTGCGCCGCGATTGGTAGAATATTTCGACCCAGATCCTTGTGCCCCAGTTTACGATAGAGAATTATCAGCACCAGCGCCAGCAGCACCGAGAAGTGAGGCGGGGAATGCAAGGGGCGATGCTAGTTTGGGTGTGACGGTTGAAGCACGTTTTAACGTTGGCGAATACGACATTTTGATCCTTAGTGCGAAAGAATCTGGTGGATTGGAAACTTGGCTTAAACGCAATGGCTACAAAATCCCCAGAGGTGCGAAACAGTTACTTCAGCCTTATATTCGCTCCTCAATGAAATTCTTTGTTGCTAAAGTCAACTTAGATAAATTCGAGCAATCTGGCTATCAGTTCCTCCGTCCGTTACAAATTTCCTATCAATCACCTAAATTCATGCTGCCAATTCGTTTAGGCATGATCAATGCTACGACAGAGCAGGATTTAATTGTCTACATTCTCTCGCCCCAAGGACAAGCAGAAATCACTAACTACCGAACGGTGAAAATCCCATCCGATGCAAATATTCCCTTGTTTGTCAAAGATGAATTTGGTGAATTCTACAAATCCATGTTTCAAACTGTTTACACCAAAGAAGACAGGAAAGTTGGTTTTTTAGAATACGCTTGGGATATGGGTAGTTGCGATCCTTGTTCCGCCGAACCCCTGACTCCAGAAGAACTCAAGCAAGCAGGTGTATTTTGGCTAGATGATAATTCTACAAGTAATGTGCCAGTACCTCCTAGTTTTCGTCGTCCTTCTCCTAGAAGTAACGTCTTCATCTCTCGATTGCATGTTCGCTATACCCGCGACAAATTCCCTGAAGACTTGATATTTCAACAAACTGCCAACAGTGAATCTTTTCAAGGACGCTATGTTTTGCAACATCCGTTCCAAGGGGAACTCAAATGTCAGGCTGGCAGACAATATAAGCAGTCTTTACCCAAACGTTTTGAACAAGAGGCGCAAACTCTAGCTAAACTAACCAACTGGAAAATCCAAGACATTCGCAACAAAATGAAGTTGAGTGTAGGTAATCTGCAATATTCTTGGTGGGAAAATGTCCTATCCTGGCTGGGATTATATTAAGGAGAGTGGGGAGTGGGGAGTAAGGTTAATTCAAAAAATACTCCTCACATAAGCTCTTAAGGCGATGGAACTTATTCTAGCTGCATCCTGGCTCTTTTGTCGCTCCATCAGATGCCGCTTACGTCCCTTAATTTTTTTGTCAGGATCGAAACCACTTGTTTTGATACCATCGTTGCAGTTTCAACGCTTTGGCTATCCATGATTACCTAGACAGGTTTTACAAAATCAGGTAAGTCGTCTTCTACTCTGCGAATATAGGGATAGTTATAAGCGACAATTGTTGCCAGTATGACAAAAATTCCAACTAAATTAAATAACAAACCAATACCCCGTCCTGGGCCAACACCAATGAGTAGTCCAATACTATTTGCTAGCAATCCATCTGGAAGTAGTAAAGGCTGAAATACATAGTCTGCTAAAGGGCCAGCCAAGAGATAAGCAAGGGGAAAAGCGGCCCAGGCGATCGCACCCCGCAACGCAAAAACCCGACCTTGAACTTTCGGGTCAACCTTAACCTGCCAAATCGAATTATGAGAGCTAATAATAATCGGAACGCTGAAAAAAGCAAAAAAAGCCGCAACAGTAATTAAGATTGCTGAAGGTTGCAAACCAGCAACTAAAATCGAGAAACCTAATATAAACTCAAAACATAAAACTGCATTAACTTTACGTTTAAAACCGCCCCATGTACTCATTAAAACTGCTCCAAATAACCAACCACTTCCACCGATGGAAAAAATTTGACCGAGGATTTTAGCATTAGCAAAGCTTAAAACCATTGGAGTTATTAAAACTTGTACTAAACCAATAGTGAAGTCAGTAATAAAAAAGAACATCAGCAGCGTCAACAAACCAGGACGAGCTTTAATATAGTTCCAGCCTTCAACAATATTATCTAACAGTGAAGTCTGAGAATGTTGAATATATTGGGAACTGGAAACACTAGGAAAAGGGATTGTCAACAGGGTCAAGAGAGCAACAATAAAGCTGATAAAATCAATTAAAATAACGCCGTAAATTTTAATTATATCTACCAATATCCCAGCTAAGATAGGAGATAATAATTGTCCCGCTCCTTGAGCAAGCTGAATCATGCCATTAGCACGACCAAAATGTTTTGGAGAAACAAAAAGAGTCGGGGTTGTATAATAGGCGGGTTGTTGAAATCCTTTGCAACCAGAACTGACTGCAACTGCTAAGTAAAGATGCCAGATTTGTAACCAATCTTGCCACATTAATACAGCAATAGAAAGAGTACAAACAGCGGAAATACTATCACTTAAAATTATTAGCCAGCGTCGATTCCATCGGTCGGCGATCGCACCCCCCAAAGGAGCAAGAATAATATAGGGAAGTTCAGCACATACATCAGAGAAAACTGTACTGATGAACCAGTAGTCTGATACAGCCACACTCCCAGCGCAAAGCTAGTTAATCCAGAGCCAATTAGAGAAATTAGCTGTCCAAACCAGATGAAAAGGAAAGTCCGCATTTTTCCATTCCTTAACTTTGAATTTGGTTTTTTTTTCCAATTTGATTACCAGCCTGAACGTAAACTTCAAGACCTTCTAGTGAATGTTGAATTAAATCGTCATCAAAACAAATAGTTCCAGGTTGGAACAACAGAACTAAAGTAGAACCGCCATACTGAAAATATCCTTTCTCTTGACCTTTATAAACTATGCCATGAGTATAAGTTTGAATGATACTGCCAATAGTAAAAGCGCCTATCTCTATATAGGCGATTCTGCCAAAATTATCAGAAATAAATTCTGTTACCATTCTTTTATTGAGAGAAAAAATATTACATACTTTGGCAAGTGCAAGTGGATTAACGGAGTGATATTTTCCTTGAATATATTTTGCTGGTAACGCTTTTCCTGTATCAGAAAAATGGAATCGATGATAATCATAGGGAGCAAGACGCAGACAAAGTGCTGAACCTTGGCGATAGATTTGAGCTAATTTTTCACAGTTTAGTAATTCTGCAATCGTAACAGAAGAACTTTTCACAGGAATCTGAGTTTCTGCTGTCAATTTTGGATAAACTAAAATTCTACTATCTGCTGGAGCGCAAAATATATTTGACTCGGTAGTAAATATGCGAGCATTAGGTTTGAGTCGGCGTGAGAAAAAAGCATTAAAGCTGTGATAATTTTTCAGTGGCAATTCAGTCTCTTTAATATCAATTTGATACCGACAAACAAATTTATTAATTTGGCTTTTAGTCAAAGGTAAATCTTGATATTTGCCATAAAGCCAACAAAATGTTTTGTTATTAAGTAAATAGGTAAAAACTATAAATCCAAAATAATTTTCATATAACAAACGTAAAGTTTTTTCAGCAAATATCTGCTCATAAATAATTTCTCCTGTTTGACGTTCGAGGTAATAAATTTCAGTTTTCAGCGTTTTACTTGTCATTTATTCCTAGAAGTATATCCCTACAGTACTTACCCAACCATATACAGCCGTAAGTGCGATCGCGCCGAGAGCAAATATCCCATACCAAACGCCTCGCAGCTTGAGCATTTTAAAATTGCCTATCATTGCTAGAGCTAATAGTAGGTAAACACCATCTAAGATAAACTTCATTGTTTCATCAGGTAAAGCAAATCTAGCTGTAAATGCTAGGGGAATAAACAAAGCCGCGTAAGTTACAGGTAAGCCTGTATAATATTGTTCGCTTCCCTCATTCATTAAACCTGTAGTATTAAAGTATGCTAATCGCAAGGCGTTTGTTGCGAGATAAAATATTAGCACTGCAATAGATAATAAATCCTTCAATCCAAAGCAGTAAGCAAAAATTGCTGGAGCAAAACCAAACGAACAAACATCAACAATACTATCTAATTGCTTGCCAACTTCAGATTGTAATTCTGTGCGGGAAATTTTTTTAGCAACAAGACCATCAAATAAATCAATTATTCCTGCATACATCATGCAGATTACAGCTTCATTATAATGTCCATGTACTGCTAAAAAAACTGAGATTAAACTCAAAACTAATCCTGTTAAAGTTAAACTGTTAGCTAAATCAATTTGCCGTATAATTGGACTAAACATAGCGTTTTTGCAGATAATATAAAAAACTTATTTGATTACATTTTGTCAGGACGGGTTTAACGAAGATATTGCTATAATACCCAGATTTCAGCGAAATAAGACCCGACAAGCAAATTTAATTATCTCCAGAAATACGGGAGATTCAAAAAACTATTAAAAGGTTAGTTTAAAGACTGTTTGCAATGCACAATAAAATAAAAAATTGGAATTGTAAACATTACACTATCAAACTTATCTAAAACTCCTCCAGTTACTGCTAAAACTTGACCAAAATCTTTAATTCCTGCTTCTCGCTTTAGCGAAGACGCAATCAAATCACCAGTTAATGCCATCAAAGCAACTCCTCCAGACAATAACAAAACTTGCCAAAGTCGCCAATTTGGTAACAGAAAGCTGATACTCCAACCTAAAACAAGACAAGCTACGAATCCTCCCAGAGTTCCTTCCCAAGTTTTATTAGGACTAATTCCAGGAATTAAAGGCGTTTTTCCTAATATTTTGCCAATTCCTTGAGAAAAACCATCATTAGTTAATACTAGTAAGATGAGTAGGTTAAATTCCTGATAAGCAGAGTCAGCAAGTGTTAATAAGCTGGCTAAGGGGATAGTAATAAAAACTATGCCAAAAGCTGTAGTTAAAATACCGTGCATTGGGGGTGGATGACGCAGGATTACAATTGGTAAAGCGATCGCCACCCAAGTAGCAATGATCGCACTGCAAAAAATAGCAAAAACATTTCCCCAAACTCCGCCCACAATCCCAACAGTTCCCAACAACTGCAACAGCACAGGTAAAGCGATCGCGCCATATTTAATTTGCACAGTTTCTAGTAATTCCTGCCAGCCAAAATAGGCTAAGAACAAACCAACAGGGAGTAATCCGTATTTTCCTAGCCCCGCCGCCGCAATTAAAATCAATCCAATGCCGATTAAGATAGCTAACTTGAGAGCATCATTTTTAACTTTGTCTGGGTCGCGTCGATAGATAATCGCAAAAATCATGAAAAAGAATAAAGCGATCGCTATTTCCCCCCCAGCAATAACAAGCGTCGGTAAAATTAACGGGTTGAAAATTTCCACACCTTCTCTCACTTCTTATAAGAAACTTTAATTTTGAACCTAGATATTATCCATAAAACCAAGCCTGGTAAATGGCGTTTCAGAAAAATAATTACCTTACTGTAATTGGCGATCGCTTTTTCCTTTTTACGTTGAGAAATCGCTTGTACAATTTCTTTTGCTGCTTGTGACGGCGATATTAGCAGCATTGACGGAATAGAATCTTGCCACTCTGGATGCCAAATACCTTGGTTATCTACCTGACGAATTTCAGTAGCAACGTAGCCAGGACAGATATGTATTATCGATACACCATCGGGCGCTAACTCCTGAGATAATGACTCGCATAAAGCCCGCAACGCAAATTTGCTCATGCTATAAGCAGAATCACCACTCAAAGCAATGTAACTTTTGACGCTACTAATAACAACTAATCTTCCCTGCGTTTTCTTCAGGTCATCTAAAGTAGCGTAAATTGTGTTGAGAACTCCAAAAATATTTGTTGCAAACAGCTTGCGGTAGTCATCCACATTTAAGTCTGCCAATTTGCCTTTTAAAGACCAGCCTGCATTGGCAACAACGATATCAATCTTACCGAATTTACTTCGAGCCAGACTGGCAGCTTTTTCTACTTCGCCATCTAAAGCTACATCGCAGGGTATAGTTAGTACCCTCTGATTGCTGGGGTCAATCTCTGCGGCTATAGTTGCTAATCGTTCCGTCCGTCTCGCCAAAAGCACAACCTTTGCACCTTTACGGGCAAGTTCTTTGGCAACTTCTGCCCCAATTCCAGAGGAAGCCCCAGTAATCAACGCCACTAAACCATTAAACTGACTCATATAGTTTTAGCGTCTGCACAAAAATTGCCGATCCCAAAAATGTTTTGTGGATCGTTGGCTTGTTTGATTTCTTTAATCAATTCAATACTGTCAGATGACAAAGTATTTTTGATAAATTCTTGGCGACTTTTCCCAACACCATGATGATGAGAAATAGAGCCACCATTTTCCATGATTGCTACTCTGATATAATGCTCGATTTGAAGAGAAATTATTTCTGGAGATTCAACTCCTTTACTATAAAAGCCAAACATAAAATATAAACAAACACCTGTATGATAAATTTGACTAATTCGGTAAGATAAATAAGGTTTTCCAGGTAAGTTAAACTTTTCATGCTGCTCTTTTAATGTCTGGTCAACAGCATGACAAACCTGGTGAATTTGACTCCAAGATACAGATGTTTCAAAACTTTCACCAAGAATAAAAAAACTAGCTAAAAAATCTCGCATATAGGCAATAGCATAAGTTAGCATATAGCCTCGTTGTCCGTTTTCTGCACCCGATGCCAAGCCTTGAAATTTTTTAGCTAACGCATATATATTAGTTTGTTGATAAGCAATTTCTTGAGCAGATCCTTCCATAACAATAGTAGCTGCTACCATTTGATAGGGATTAAAGCCACGCAGCTTTAATAAATAAAACTTTTTGAGTTTATCAATCCAGCCTTTGATATTAGTTGGCTGTGGTTTCAGGGCTTGACCGAAGCGAAATTGATTATTATCTACCAAACGAATACTAGCTGGAACAAATCCACTATGAGCTAAACTGGATAAAAATTTTACTCCTAACTCGAAGTTAGGAAAAACGAGAGAGCCATATTTTTTTACCTGGGGAATAGGATGAATTTTAATCACAGCTTTGGTAATTAATCCTAAGTTTCCCTCACTACCAAACAGGATATTTTGAATCTGCATTCCCATTGAAGCGCGGGTAATTGGTTGTATTTGCTCAATTGTGCCTTTGGGGGTAATTAGAGTAATGTTTTCTACAATTTGCTCAATATTGCCATAGCGATTTTTTTTCATTCCACTCGCATTTGTAGAAATCCAACCCCCTAAAGTCGAAAACTCTAAACTATCAGGTTCGTGACCGCAAGTAAATCCATTTTTTCTTAACTGTTCCTCAAGCTGCTGACCTGTAATTCCTGCTTGTACACAAGCACGGAGATTATCTCTATCTATCCATTCAATTTTATTCATCCGCCGCATATCTACAGAAACTACCATTCTTTTTTCATCTTCTGGTAGCTTCAAGGCGCAGCTAACATTAGTTCCACCACCAAAAGGAACAAGACAAATATTGTGTTTTATAGCAAGATTTATAATTTTTTGGGCATCTAACTCTGATTGGCAGTAAAATACCATATCTACAGTTCGGTCTAATTTAGAGTAAAGAACTTTGTAAACTTCTTTAAAAGCACTTTGCCCATGACTGTGAAAAAGACGTTCTGGCTGGTCAAATGTGTATTGATTACTAGAAAATATATTTTCTATTTGTTGACAAAAACCTTTATTGATATTTAGAGGGTTAATAAATTTTTCTGTTATTTCTGGTTGCTGTTCATGGGGATTAATTTCAATACCTAATTGTTCTTCTATATGGGAAATAAAATAAGGCATTTTGTAGCCTGATAAATTATAGCGATCGCCTGTCAAAGTTACCGAGCGATCGTCATTGATGATAAACTGGGTATCGGCAAACCCCCATTTATGTCCCCAAGTTTCCATAATTCACTCCTCCTCTTAAATTGTCGTGCAGTTGAGCGATCGCCACATACACATCATTAATAATTTGTTGTTGAATTTGACGAGTGTCAAGTATATTTTGTTTAGTTTGATAATGCCTGAAGTCTAAAGGTAAGCCAAAACTTACGTAAATTGGATGTCGTTTGGGAAAATGTCTACCTTTAGGCAATGCTTGATAAGTTCCATGAATATAGACAGGAATGACAGGAACGTTTAGGTGCAGCACTAATAATCCTAATCCCAGTTTTAGGCGTTGCAGCTCACCCGTTATCGAGCGAGTTCCTTCTGGAAAAAACAAAATTACCTTGTTTTGTTCCACAATTTTTTGACAGAAACGCAGAGAATTTAAAAAATTGCCTTTGCGTTCAAAGCAAATCATATTGAAAAAATTCTGGCACACCCATGCTTTGAACGGTCGATTGAAAAAGTAGTCTTTTGCTGCCAAGCTGTAAACATTTTTAAAATGTTTGCCTTGGGCCGCTATCACTGCTGGGCCATCAAGATGACTAACATGGTTAGCTGCAATTATATAAGCTCTATCCTGGGGAATATTTTCTAGTCCTTGACATTTAAGCTGAAACCAATGTTGGTAAAGCAATTTACCACTTATCCAAATAATGTTTTGACCTATATTAACTAGCCAATTTAAAAGTTGATTTTCTGTCATTATTTTATCTTAGTCATTGGTCAGTAAATATTTATCAGCTATGAGTCATTAGGAAAATTTTTTCTTTGAATTTACTTCTATCTTCACAAATTTTTAGAATTAGCTATGTTTGGTAATCTGATATTTACCTAGTTTTAACTTTATGAAGCTGGTTCTAAATAACCACTACTAAGGAAATACGAAAAATATATTTTAAGTAAAGCAGTATCTACAGGAGGGCAAATAATCGCAGTTTCTCTCAGCGTATTAAGAGTTTCTTGACAACTAATTTTTGGTCTTATATTTTGTTGGTATAACTCAGGAATTGTGATTTCTTCTCGCCCCCATTGTTTGCAAAAGAAAGGAATTAGAGATGTTAAAACGTTTTGGTTTGTTCGCATAGTGGCAGACAACTGCTTTTGCCACTGTTGATAAGGAATAAGTTGGATAGAATAACCTAAAGAACAAAGCCAAGCAAACAAATCTTGCCAATGGTAAGGATGAGGATTATTCAGATGATAGCACTTGCCGATCGCTGGCTTTTGTCTGGATAAATAAACAATTCCTTGGGCTACATAGTCAACTGGAGATAAATCTAAAAAATAGTCGAGTTGGGGCATACTACCCATCTGGATATAACCCTTAATCATCCGACAAATAATATCATTGTTTTTCCAAATTCCGCTTTGACTATCCCCAGAGATAAAAGCTGACCGATAAATATTTATTGGCAATCCGCGATCGCGGGCTTCCATAACCAACTTTTCTGCTACCCATTTACTTTGAGAATATCCCAAATAAATATCTTCCCAATCAGTTAGTAATTCGTTTTCATCAACTATTTTTTGGCAATATGCTGATGATTCAAATACAGCAAAACTTGAAATGTAATGCAGGGATTTGGTTTTACTTTGGCAGGCTAATCGTAAAATTTCTTGCGTTCCTAAAACATTGCAAGGTTTCAATCGAGCATAGGAGTACACATAACTTAGTAATGCTCCACTATGATAAATACTGTCAATCTCATTTGCTAATTTACTAAATGTTGCTGTTGTCAAACCCAGTTGTGGCAGAGAAATATCACCCAAAACTGGTAGAATTCTTGACTGGAAAGAACTATTCCACAAGTTGTAAAATTTTAAATTATTTTGCAATCTCCTTTGGGCAGTTTCAAGTTCGGATGCACGCACAAGACAATAAATTTTTGCTTGAGTTTGTTGTAACAGTTCGGATAGTAAAAAAGCCCCTAAAAAACCTGTTGCTCCGGTTAAAAAAATAGAAGTGGGTTCAGTTACCAATGAGGTAGCGGTATTTTCTGGATAAATAGTTGATTCTAAAACTGCTTCTGCGGATAAATCTATAAATTTTTCAATTTTTTGATGATTTTGAGTCATAAATTCCAGAATTTCAGCTTTCCGTTCGCTGAGAATCGTCTGAATTTCTGGAGATAATACTCCTTTCGGCGCACGCAGATGTAGTTTCCCATCCTGAGCCGATAACTTAATTCCTTGTTTATTAAGCCAATCAAAAAGTTGATAGAGATTCATAAGGTTATTTCCTCTATATCACCCAAATATTGAGCCAAAGCTTCAATAGTTGGGTAATCAATTAGTAAATCCGGTTCTAACTGGCATTCCAGAAAATCACCCAGATCGCCAGTCAAACTGACTGCGGCACTAGAATCTAATCCGTAACTATGTAAAGGCAAAGTGACATCTATTTCATCTGAAGCTATTTCTAAAGCGGTAACTAGATATGAAATTAACCAGGCTTGAATTTCTGCTACAGTAACCTTTGTTTTCAATACTTCTGAGGCTTTTAATGTGGAATCAATTTGTAAATTTTCAAGTTCCATTTTTTATTATTTGAAAGTTTTGTTAATTATTTTTAGCTAATTGAGAGTATTATTGTGAAATTTCATTCAGTTTTTTGAATTCAATTGCTTCTAAACTAGGATGCTTTACATCCCAAGCTAAACCTATAGCTTGTAAAGTAAAAATCACCCAGTATCCTGGATCTATTTGCCACCACTTTAAACCAAACTTTGCTGAGTTCGGAAAAGCATGATGATTGTTGTGCCAACCTTCACCAAGGGTAAGAATCGCCAACCAAATGTTGTTTTTACTTTGGTCTATGTTTTTAAACGATCTTTTTCCATAAACATGACCTATAGAGTTAATAATATAACCACTATTAAAGCTAAAAAAAAGTCTGAGCATTCCTCCCCAGATAAATCCTTGTAAAAAACCCAGCCAACTCCAAGTAATAATTCCCCCTAAAATAGCTGGAAGAATTAAACCTAAAATAATCCATATCCCATATAGTCGGTTGATTTTTTGATAAATAGGATCTTGGAGTAAATCTTTAGCAAAAACAAGGGAATTGGGTAGTTCTCCATCTAATAACCAACCAAGATGGGCATACCACAAACCTTTGAGCCTCCCACCAATTCCTTCACCGTGAAGATGAGGAGAATGGGGATCTCCAGGGCGATCGCTATATTGATGATGACATCGGTGAACAGACACCCAAGAAATCACCGAACCTTGACCTGCCATAGAACCAAGAATAGCTAGAATAATGCCGATTACTGGTATACTTTTGAAAGTTTTGTGAGCAAAATATCGATGAAAGCCAACAGTAATTCCTATACCAGTCAGGATTAACATGAACAACAATAGACCTATTTTCCAAGCCGTAATACCTAATAGAAAAAAATCAGCTAAAGCCGCTAGACATCCAAATAAAGATATAAAAAGAATTCCTAAAATAAAACGTCGCTTAATGTTTTCTAAATAACTACTTGATACTGAAACTTTAAGTTGAGCGGACATTTTTTACCCCTAGCAATAAGTTTAAATATAAAGTCATAATCAATAAGTGAGTGGATTTAAACCCACCAAAACAAGACCACAAAATTGTTAATTTTATGGTGGATTGAAACCCATTTATACTCTTACTAAAAAGCAAGCTACATCCGTAAATCACGCAGAATTTAATTAGATAATTCTGGTGACTAACGTCTTTATTCTTTATTTCTGACTTATAAATTTCTCTTTCAGAGTAAAATTGATATTACTATAAAATCTGCGGATTGCAATGCATTTTTATAGTTATTTACATATCTATTATTTGTAAATTTCCAGATAAAAATGCCTCTCGGCAAGCAAAGCGCTGAATTTTACCACTAGAAGTTTTAAGAAGACAGCCAGTTTTAACCAGTACTATAGTATTAATCTGTATCCCATCTTCGGTTGCTACTGCTTGACGAATATTTCTGACTACCTCTTGAACATTTAGCTTATGCAAGTAAGTACGCTCGACTTCCTGAACTACTACCAATTTCTGTTCGCCGTTTAAATCTACTACAAATGCCGCACCAGAACCGACAAGTAGAGCAGGATGGCTTTGTTGCACTGTCTGTTCAATATCTTGAGGATAATGGTTGCAACCTCTAATGATAATTAAATCTTTAATTCGGCCAGTTACGAACAACTCACCATGCTGTAAAAATCCTAAATCCCCACTTCTGAGAAAGGGGCCTTCATCTGCTAGATAAGCATTAAAAGTTTGTTCTGTTAGGTCTCGTTGCTGCCAATATCCCATAGCTACGCTTGCACCCGATACCCAAATTTCTCCTACTTTACCCTCTGGACATGGGATTTGTAACTCAGGATCGACTATCGCTATTTTCTGGTCTAATCTTGCGTAACCACAACTAACCATTTTCTGAACATTTTCTGAAGTATTGACATCTGCAACTATCTGGTGTTTCTCTAATGCTGCTTTGTCAACTTGGCAAACACTAGGTAGAGATGTTTTCAAACCGCCAGAAACCAATAAAGTTGCTTCTGCCATACCATAACAGGGATAAAATGCTTCCTGCCGAAAACCACAAGACTTAAAAGCTGTTGCAAATCGTTCTAAAGTTTCTATACGAATAGGTTCTGCTCCATTAAAAGCTAATATCCAGTTACTCAAGTCAAGTTCTGCTTTTTGTTCTAAAGTAATTTTTTTTACACATAATTCGTAAGCAAAATTTGGCCCGCCACTGGTAGTTGCTTTGTAGCGAGAAATAGCTTGTAGCCAGCGCCAAGGTTTTTGGATAAATGCTACAGGTGACATTAAGATCGTAGGCGCACCAACATATAACGGTTGTAGCACTCCACCAATCAATCCCATGTCATGATAAGGTGGCAACCAAGACACTCCCAAACTATATGGTGTGTCTTGAAAACAACTCTGGATTAGCTGACTGTTATATAGCAAATTGCCATGCGTAATCATTACACCCTTTGGTATCCCTGTAGATCCGGAAGTGTATTGCAGAAAAGCCAGGGTGTCTGGTGAGGCTTGATAGGGGGTAAAATTTTCACTACTAAGGATATTGTTAGTAGCTATATAGTGCAAGTTGGGGAATTGTTGATTTTGACTTAGTTGATTGCTGATATTTGCAAATAAATCAGATGTGGTGAGAACAACTAGCGGTTGAGCATCTGCAATAATTGCCTCTAACCTAGACTGATGTTGATTTCGTCGAGGTGGATAAGCGGGAACTGCAATTACCCCAGCATATAAACAGCCAAAGAAGGCAGCAATAAAATCAAGTCCAGGTGGGTAGAGAAGTAAAGCGCGTACGCGTAGCGCGCCGTAGGCATCGCCAGGATTTATGATACTTTGTAGTTGAGATGCGATCGCCTTTGCTTGTTGGTCTAACTCTTTATAGGTAAGCTTGGCAACTTCTGTTTCTCCGTCTTGCAGAAAAATAAAAGATGTTTTATCTGGCTCAATCAAGGCTCTCGCTTTAACAATATCAATAAAATTGGCAATCTCCAGGTTCATCCCACGTAATGTTCTCAAGTATAAATATTAAAGAATTTACCAAATTATATTAAGAAAAAATATCAGCAATTCTAAATTTAAGGATTGATAAGGAATTCAGCTGACTTTTCACGGGATGTGGAACCCGGATTTGTCAGCGAACGCGAACGCCAACGGCATAGCAACGCTTAGAGCGAGTCCGCGTACTCTGTAAGAGTTGCAAGCTAGCAAGAGCGTCTGTCTGCGACACGCTGTTCGCGAACGTAGAGAGCGTCCGCAGGAAACAGGAAGAAAGAGGATTTTAGCCTACTTTACTTTTATTAACATAGTTTGATTTTTTCCACTCCTTCTACTTATCTTGAGGAAAGGTAATTCTTCGGGTGTTGTTATACGCAATACTAAGATATTCTTGCTTTCTTCGCCAAGATTGTCATGGTTCAATTCGATGAACAGCTACGCCGCTTAGTTACAGAAGCCTGTGGACACCAACCTGGAAGCCCTCAGCGTCAGAAGCTGCTCACGCAAATTATTCGCTTGACAGCAAATAGACTCTGGAGGGAAACTACTCCCTACTATCAAGACGCACTACAACAAACTTGGTTGTATTTCTGTCGCAATGTTTGTGAAGGTTTGACAGGTCAAATTTACGATCCAAATTATGGCAGTGTGATCACCTGGCTGAATGCTTACTTAAAACGGAGACTACAAGACTTTTACCTTAAGCAAAACCGAGAACAGGCCACAACAGTTCCTCTGAGAATTCGTCAGTCTACATCCGGTGGAACAAGTGAAACTATCGATCCTGTAGATAACCTACAGGCTACCCCCCAAGCACCTCCGATTTTGGAAGAGTTGGAGATATGGGCCAAGACAGATTCGGATGGAGAACTGCGCGGTACTTACATTAAAGGGCGTCCAGATGTGAATTGTCAGGTGTTAATTCTCAAACGCTTACCCCCAGAAGTTAGCTGGAAAGATTTATCTGAGGAATTTAGGTTGTCAATTCCGACATTAAGCAGTTTTTATCAACGCCAATGTTTACCGCGTTTGCGTAAGTTTGCAGAATTGGAGGGATTATTATGATCGGTGCTGTTAGCGATGCTGAGATAACAGTTATCAGTTATAGCAAGGGACTAGGGATGGTGGGGCCCCCTCTGGGGATAAGGGGTAATGGGGACTGGGGACTGGGTGAAAAGCCTTTTTGTGTCTAAGTTTTATCGTCTGTTGATGTCCTAACCACCAAAGCTTGTGCTATATCAGCAAGAATCGGTTGGTAACTGGTCACTGGTCACTGGTCACTGTTCACGAGGACACGTAGTGCAAGAAAAAATACCTTCTTATTTCAACTATGGGGTTGTACTCAGCACAGGCTAAACGCCCCGCTATCCATGTACAGCACTCAGCACACTGAAACCAATGCACTGCCTCCTGCTTCTACCTCCTTCAAGAAACTTGTATATCTTGTAGCTTTGCTACCATTTCTGCACGCGCCGAAACCTTCAACTTCCGAAACATTCTCTTCAAAGCTTGTTTGACGGAATTTTGCGTAATCCAAAGTTTTTCTCCAATTTCTGCATTCGTTAACCCCTGTGCCACTAACTCGGCAATTTCTAACTCACGCGCTGTCAAAGGACTAACTAAAAGGGAATTGGATATTTTGGGTTTTGTTCGTAGGGTTGCCATTTTTGCTGACAAATGAATGCATAAAGCGCTCAAGTCAGCTAAATCGTTACCATTAAAGGCAGGATTTCCCTTGTCACGTGCCAAGTTAAGGGTTCCGACAAGACGACCATCGCAAACAATTGGCCCGGTCATCACGTGTTCGTGGTCGGAACGCGAACAAAAATGCTTCCAGTCTCCTGGCGATAATAATAACTGTTCGTGGGCGGGAGCATGACGCTCAACCACATAGCGTCCCACTGGATTGCTCTCTAAGCATACTGCTGGAATGCCTGGAACATTAATCTCAGTGGTTGGTTGCTCATCTAGGAGATAAATACCCCAATTTTGCACGCCAAAATGCTCGCTAATTTTATCCGTGAGAGCGAGTCTTAACTCTTGCTCATTTTGGACATTAGCGATCGCCTGAAATACAGCGTGTAGAGAATTAGCCATAAGTGTACCCAGTTGGGGACTATCCAAGCCTCAACAATTACTTCTATGCTAATACCAAGGAAACTAAAACGCTAATTACAGTAGCGACTAGGAGAAGCACATGACAGTTACACAACTCTCTGCTCAGGAACTTTTCCGGGCTGCTTATGAAAACCGCTATACTTGGGACAAAAATTTCCCTGGTTATACTGCAAATATTACCTATAAGCATGATGGTAAAGTGTTTACAGGCAAAGTTATCATCAGTGCCAATCTCAAAGCCGAAGTTTTGGATGTAGATGATGAGTCAGCCCAGAAAGCAATTCATGGTCAAGCCTGGGAGATAGCAATTCACCGCGTCCGCCGCAGCTTTGAAGACACTCACAGCGCCAATACGTTTAGTTATGGTAAAACTGACGAAACAGGTGCGGTTGAGCTTTTAATGGGTGGTAAGGCTGAGGGCGATAAATACAAAGTCCGCAATAATGAAGTCTGCCATGTTCACCGTCTAATCCACGGGACTTACGTTACCATTGACACCTTCAGCAGTCACGATACCGGGGAAGGCTACTTGTCCCATACCTATGACTCTGTGTACCATGACCCCAAAACTGGGGAACAGAAGGGCGGTAGAAGCGAATTTATTGATGAGTATGAAAAAGTTGGTGACTATTTCATCCTAAATCGTCGGGAGATTCGCACCGAGACAGCAGGACAATTTTCTACTCAGGAATTTATTTTCTCTGACATTAAATTGTTGGAACCTGTTGCTGCTTAAGCTGTATTCTGTAAGTTAAAAATTAGCGATCGCTCTTGAGTTAAAGAAAGCGATCGCTTTTATTTTTTGGGCATTCCATGCGTAACTGTAGCTCCTCGTAGACATCGCTCAATCACGTTAAGATACTTAATTAGGTGTTCCTAATAAGCGTGGTAATCTACTTTATGAGTCAACTTGAAAACATTCAAGCTGAGTACGAAAAGTTCCCTGAAGCATTTGAGAGTGTAATTATTAGCACTGTGAGCGCACAAGCAATACCCAATGCTAGTTATGCTCCCTTCGTAATGGATGATTCCAAGAATATCTACATTTACGTTAGTGGTCTTTCGATTCACACCAAAAATCTTTATGCCAATCCTCATGTTAGTGTCTTGTTTATCGAGGATGAAGCTAAAAGTAATCTAATTTTTGCCCGTCGTCGTTTGAGTTTTGATTGTACGGCGACTTTGATAGAGCGTGAAACTGACAATTGGAATCAAATTGTTGAGCAATTTCAAGGGCGGTTTGGTGAAATTATCGAGGTGTTGCGCGGCTTATCTGACTTTCGGATTTTCCGATTAACTCCAAGTGAAGGTCGCTTTGTAGTTGGTTTTGGGGGAGCATATCATATTAGTGGCGATAACCTTCATCAACTTGTTCAAATCACAGGAGATGCCGAGAAAAAGCAAGGGTAAATGATGAATTATGAATTGCAAGAATTCAGCATCTAGGAGTCAGAATTTAGAATTTAGAAAGAATCAAGTCTAATGGATACAGCGAATTTCAAGTTAGAGAGGTACACAATCTAAGTTTAAAAGCCAGGTTGAAAGCCTGTTTTACTTCTGAATTCAGAAGGACTGAATTCTGCTATATAACTATTCAGACAGATGTATTTTGACTCCTGAATTAGTTTGACTGTAGGCAAATTCAAATAAACTAAACTTTTTAATTTTATGCTTCAGTTTCAACCTCCTGGCTTTGGGCATAAAGTCATTCATACATTCTTGGGGGCAATGGTTTACTATACCCAAACGAATGCACCTTGGACGATTGCTGACACTGAAGATTTACCTCCACTACTATTTCTCCATAACTTTGGTGGGGGAGCGTCTGCCTATGAATGGTCTAAAGTTTACCCAGCTTTTGCCTCTAATTACCACATTTTAGCTCCCGATTTAATCGGCTGGGGAGAGTCGGCCCATCCAGTGCGGGATTATAAAATTAGGGATTATCTCAGCACGATCGCAGAGTTTATCATCCAAACTTGTCGCCAGCCGGTGACAGTGGTAGCCTCATCTCTTACAGCTGGTTTTGCTATTCGCCTAGCTATTGTTCAACCCAATTTATTCAAAGCACTGTTTTTGGTTTCCCCTTCTGGATTTGATGATTTTGGACAGGGTGCTGGACGCAGACTTCCGCTTTCGGTAATCAATGCGCCTCTGTTGGACAATTTTATTTACATGATTGGTGCTGAAAATGAAATTGCAGTCCGAAATTTTTTACAAAGTTTTCTCTTTGCTAAGTCACAACGAGTATCTCAAGAGATGGTGGAGGCTTATTTAACCTCGGCACAACAACCTAATGCCAAGTTTGCTGCTTTAGCATTTTTGCGAGGCGATCTTTACTTCGACTTGAGTTTATATATTCAACAACTAACAGTTCCCACCGTCATTTTTTGGGGAGAAAAAGCACAATTTACCAACATCAAATTAGGACAACGCTTGGCAAATTTAAATCCAAGAGCAATTCGAGATTTTTATGCGATCGCAGATACCGGAATATTACCTCATTTGGAAATACCAGAAGTTTTCATTGGTCTGTTGCAGCGGTATCTTGGGTAAGTGGAGAGTAGAGGAGAAATCAATTCAAAATTCAAAATTCAAAATTCAAAATTGAAGATTCAATGCCCAATGCCCAATGCCCAATGCCCAATGCCCAATGCCCAATGCCAAATGACAAATGACAAATGACTATTTAGAAAATAATTGTGCATTTAATGCTTTAGTAATGCGATCGCCAGAAGCTTCTAAGTGAGCTAAGGTGTAAACATCAAGGCTTTCGCCAAGTTGTTTGAGTTTGACATCAATAGCTTTTTGGAGTTGGCGCAATTTATACCAAGCCAATGTCCGACCATCTTCAGGTGTATTAGTAGTACCCAACATCATCTGTAACAAAATATTCAGATGCTCCCGTTGCAATGAACGCCGGATGCTAGAAATTGGCTTTGGTTCTCCGGGGGCGAAAATTTCTGTCCAGATGCCTGTTTGCAGGGTGTCGAACAGTTCTGGTATGGAAAGCGCTTCTCCAGGCAGAGTTTTTAATTCTATATCTTGTAACCGATTCAGGCGATCGCTGTCTAATAGCGATCGCAATATCATACTTTGAAAACTCAAAATGCGATCGTGAATTGGATAATCAAGGCGGTTATTAGGTGCAGAACTACCCCAGTCTCCCCAACGCGATGGTGCTAGTTGATTGAGCAATTGTGGTGAAAAGCTGAAAGCATCATCTGCAAATACATATTCTTGCAATTTTGTCAATGCTTGGCGTTGTTTTAAAAGTGAAACTGGTACAAATGCCCAAGCAGCATCATTACTGGAATGGAGACGCCGAAACGATTGTCCGCCAATGTATTTAGAAAGCAAAGTGGCATTCCGAAAATAATATTTAAGTACTCTATTAAACTGAAGGCGTAGGTTACTATAGCTTTTGTCTTTCGATAGATAACCCCGATCGAGACGCTGCCACATAAAACGAGCATTATCCATTTGCCACTGCGAATACAGTAGCACATCACTACTCATATCCCAGACATTTGCTAAAGGATTGATGTCCCAGATATCTTCATCGCTTGCATAAGATAATTCTGGTTGAGGCGACGCTAGGGCTATCTGGTTTAAAAAACTTTTTTCTGATTCTGGAATAGTTACCTCAAGGGCTGTTGATGGAAATTTTTTATAACCATACTCAATTGCCCATTCGTCATAAGGCCCAATAACTTTTGGGAAATAGTCACCTTGCTGTACTCCCTGTGGTGCTATATTCACAGGTACATAGTCCATCACCGAACCCACTAAACCTTTGGTGCGAGTGATTTCAGTATTATTTAATTCTTCTGGCGCTAACATGGTGCTGCCGTAAAAGTTGTGGCGCAAACCCAGAGTGTGCCCGACTTCGTGAGCGATGAGAGAACGCAAATATTGATGCACATACTCCTTCATCGTTTCACTACTAGATGTAGTGTTTGGCAACATTGACAACGCCAGCGCCCCCATAGCTGCTTGATTTGAAGATTCCATACCATAGCAGGACTCTGAGGAGAAAAAGCGAGCAGAGGAAGATGACGCAAATCTATCCAGGAATTTCCCCGCGTCTTCACGTCCTTTGGTATTTTCTTGACATGAATTTGCTTCCATCAGTGCGTGATATTCTTGCTGAACTAAACGCACCATATTGGCATCCACAATGATATCTGCATCCAATATTTCCCCGGTGAATGGGTTGACGCGCATCGGCCCTTTGGCAAAACCTGCATCTAAAGAATTGAACCAGCGAATGGTGTTGTAATGTACATCTGCTGGTTTCCAATCAGCATCATCTGGCATTTGCTGCACTTCAATGGCATTTTTAAATCCAGCTTTTTCAAATGCTTTGTTCCACATCAAAACACCTTCACGAATCGCATCGCGGTATTCTAGTGGTACGGCATTTTCAATCCAATACACAATTGGTTTTTTGGGTGGAGATAAGGGGGCATCAGGATTGGATGGTTCTAGATGCCAGCGATTAATATAACGTACAAATGATTCGCGAGCATTATTTTTAGAGAAATCTTGGAAAGCAGTAGTAAAATATCCAACTCTGTCATCGGCAAGTCTAGGAATATAACCATTGTTTTTTCTCAGTTGAGAAAAACTGTAGTGTACCTTTAGAGTGAGTGCCCTGCTATCGGGTACAGCGATCAAATTTGAGCCTTCTAGTGATGAAAAACCGTAAATCGAATCAATCTCTACGTTTTCTGGGAAGCTGTTAACATCACCAAAATATGATTTGCGTACATCTAAGCGGTAATCAGCTTGTAAAGAATATTTTAATATAGGAGTTAATCCAGGTAAATCCTGCATTAGCAGTCCATTCAGGTCGAGCAGAATATTTTTACTTTTTGGATCGATAGTAGCTATTTCGAGTGAATAAAGGACTGAATCGCTAAATGAGCGAGCAAGCGATCGCTGTTCTGGTATATTATCTGTACGGAATTTTAAATTACGTACAACAAAATGCAATCTATTATTTACTCGTTGGAAGTAAAAAATAAAATCAGAGAGAGGTAATCCACTATAAACCCCACTTTCCCCAACGCCTGATTCCAATGTCACTATAGCTAGATAATCTTTATTTAGCTGCTCTGGCTTAAGTTCTAAGAAAACTTTTCCCGAATCCTCGCTGCAATAAAGTGTGAAAAGTCCCTCTAGTTTATCTACCCGATTAACAATCCCATTAAATCGGCAAAAATCCTCCTTTTTAATTTCAGCAATATTCTTGTCAGCACTTGCTACGTTTTCAACTACTGGCAGTGTATTTAATTGCTGTACATCAATATTAGAAGTATTTGAAAGTTGGGTTGCTCCTGCATAATCATTTGATAGAAACAAGTTAGACAGTAATACTATACAAAATACTAATTTCGTTATCCAGTATTTCATCCTTTGGCTTTCCACCTGAAGCAGTTATCGTGTTAAGGAAAAATGTGGATTAGTTTGTCATCTGCAAGTACTTCAAATATCTAAGGACTACCATATAAATCCACTTAGTCAGATAAACAATGTCTCTAACCTAAAAGTCTGTAAATATTAATTGTTATTAGTAGCTCTTTAGGAATTACCCATTAAGTATTTATCTCTTAAAGCAGATAATTTTTACCGCTAAAGATATATGTTTTTTTTGCTTATATCTGTATTAAAAACCAAATGTAGCATTAAAAATGTATTTAGCGCTACATTTGACAGCCTAAGCAATATCAAGCATTTTTTATAAAAAAAGAGCAGGGCTTTTAAAAAAGCTGTTATTAAGCAAGTAAATCCTTTTTTCGGATGAATTGTGGAAATTTATGGTAATCTCAACTTTTTTCTCAGATGGTCAATTGGTTCTTCCCAATGGTTTTCAAAGCGGTAGCCCAACAGAAAATCAGCTTTCTTGCCTAGTTCTCGCCCTTTCTCCAGGTTGGCGAAAATCGCTTTGATTTGTTGGCGAGCTAAAATTGGATAGAGCAATCTAGCCAAGCACAGACCGATTTCAAGTGATTTACTGTAGTTTTGTGTAGCAGCAAAAGCAAGTACACCAATTTCTCCTGCATAAGTGGTGTCAAAATCAAGTAAGACATGAAAAATATCATGGGTAACTAAATATCGCAGAACAAATAGATTACGTTTGGCAACGTCTTCTAGTTCAGAACTGATGTTTAATGGTTTTAGTTGATTTGCTTGCATATAGTTGGCATATTCTCGTCCAAAGGAGCCTTGAGGATATTAACTTAATTGGTTCAAATCAATTACGGGATAATATCCTACTATTGGTTGTAGTTTGGAAGCAACTTTTGGAGAAACTTTAGTACCAAAAAACTTGGATTTAAGAATGGCAATATCAACCAAGTTTTCTGAGTTTTTATAAGCCAGAAGTGCTTTGAGTTGTTGTATTTGTTTGAGCATAATACTTTTCCGTAATGGGCTAACAACAGTTGAGAGAGAGCCAGGGGTAGACTTTGATACAAAATTATCTAACATCGAATAACTGTTAAGGACAAAGTTAGGTGAATATGCCAAATAACAGACTAGAAATCTTGACAGATAAAAATAAGAAACCCTTGTTGTGACTAGTTTTTATAAATACAGGTGTAGCTTTAGTTGACCAACGTAGACACAAAGAGGCTTCCCGCAGAGTAACCTAACACCAAGAATCCTTGCTTTTGTTGGGGGTTTCACTCTGTTCAACCCAATCTACAAATATTGTATTTTTTCAGATCCACAAAAGAGCGTAAATAAGTTCTCTCTTCCCCAGGGTTGAATAAGCCTTTCTTTTTTATAACTAAGATATGCCTTTTGCTAGAAGGATGATTGCCTTTTTATAGTTAGTCTTTACTAGTACTCCAAAAAATAAGTTAATTGGCATGATAAATTTGGTTTCTAGGACGATTAGTCACATCAATTCCTTGCTTAAAGGACTTCAGATCAAAGGTTTTTTAGCTGTTGTCCTAGTTGGTTTTATAATGCTGACAACGAATGTTAGTGATGGGCAAAATGACAAGGGCTTAAAAGAGAGAGTTCGTGAACAGGTAGAGCAGAATGATGCTCAAAGACCGAAAACAGTAGGGCAGTGGTTTAAAGACGCTCGTGAAACAGAAGCTTCTCCTGGCGAACGACTTCAGAAGATTGGGCAACAGTCAGGAGAAGCCTTTAAAGAATTTGGATCTGGGTATGTAGAGGGCGCTCAAGAAACTGCTAGTGATGTAGGGGATAGTGCGGCAAAGGCGGGCAGAAATATCACAAACAAAGTTGCACGCTAAATGCGTCAGAATATCCTATTGGCAGCAAGTAGTAATAACTTTTCGCCAATAAATTAGTTACGCATAGAGACGTTGGTAATAAATCAACAAAGTCTTCAAATACTTCTTGGGTAACGCGCTTACTCTTCTTGATGAAAGATTATAGCGTTTCTCAGTTGCCTAAAATATAGGTCTTTAGTAGGGGTGCATAGTTAGCTATGCGCCCCTACTGCGTGTTGCATTCAAAATACCTCACCTCCATTCCTCTCCTACTTCTATGATGTAATTTTTATAACACTTAATATAGCAGTATAAATAAAGTGAACTATTAAGGCTTGTGATTTTTTATTTGCAAATGGTAAAGGATGCTTGATACAGAAATGTCTGCACCTTTCCATAGAAATAGCAAAAATGGCAATTGATGTAGTGACGTTTATTTATACCTACCCATCTAACTATCTTCAAATATAAATGTATATTTTTTTACTAGCTGAAAAACAGTTTAAGAACGGGTAAGTAACTGTTCAATAACTACTTAAAAACATGAAACAATGAGGAGATAGCTAAGACGGTCAGAAAAAAGTAGATAGATAATTAATGATATGAAGCAATCTAAGAATACACGAAAGCGGGGACTTATCTTAACGATCGCTGGGCTGAAGCGTTTACAAAGGGCAATTCTGGCTATAGAAAAGGTAGAAAACAATGGACATCGCTTCACTCTAGAAGATTTAGGCGATCGCATGAAGGTATCTACCAAAACTCTAAACCGATTATGGTCATTGAATACAGGCGTGGATCAAAAAACCTTGAAATTGTGCTTTAGCGCCTTTAACCTAGAATTATGCAGCGGAGACTATGCAATCCTGAATGAGCCAGATCGTAATGAAGCTTCTCCAACTCTCTCAATGAGTTTAGATACAGGAGAAAGAAAATTATTTCCGTCTTTATCCTTAGATTCTTTTGCGACTCAACACCACAACCAGCTCGAAAATCTTTGGTCATACCCAGATGGGCCAGTACCTGTAGATTCCCCCTTCTATGTCGATCGTCCCCCCATCGAGGAACTTGTTTATCGAGAAGTAATTCAACCAGGCTGTGTGATCCGGATTCGAGCACCAAGAGAAATGGGAAAAAGTTCTCTTGTGCTGCGGCTGTTAGCTTTTGCCAAGATGCAAAGTTATCGCTCGGTGAATGTGAATTGCAACCAAATCGATTCAAGTTGTCTGACAGACTTAAATAAACTTTTGCGTTCTCTTTGTTGGCAAATTGCAACAGAATTAGGCATTGATCCAAAGCTAAATGAAAACTGGGATGAGGAAATAGGTTGTAAGTTGAGTTGCAGTTTATATTTGCAATCTTATTTGCTCAAGCAGTGCAAAAATCCAGTAGTTTTAGTTTTAAATGAGGTTGACCGCTTTTTTGAATATCCAGAAATTGCTCCAGAGTTCTTTGGTTTGTTGCGCTCTTGGTATGAAGAAGCACGACAAGATGGCAATTTGCAGAAACTCAGACTAGTGGTAGTTTACTCCACAGAAGTATATGTCTCGCTGGATATCAACCGTTCTCCATTTAATATTGGACTACCGATCCGTCTGCCAGAATTTACTGCCCACCAAGTAAAATACTTAGCCCTACGACATGGTTTAGATTGGACTTCTGATAACGAAGTTAAGCAACTGATGTCTCTTGTAGGGGGACATCCAGCACTGATTCGGATTGCTCTATATTATCTATGCTGTCAAGGAATGACCTTAGAAGAACTGATAGAAGATGCGATCGCTAACGGCGGTATTTATCGCTATCATCTATGGCGACACTGGGCAATCTTACAAGAAAATCCTAGTTTAGTAAAGGCGTATGTTGACGTTGTAGCGGCAAAGCAAAGTATTTCTCTCAATCCCATTGACGCTCATAAGCTCGAAAGCTTGGGTTTGATCGCTTATGAAAGCGATCGCATCCTACCGCGTTGTGAACTCTACCGTGCTTACTTTAGAAAACAACTAGGTGTTGCTGAATTTGAATATGAATCATTGCAAAAACGTGCTTGAGAAAAAACTATCACACACTCTTTTTCTGAGGTTCACCCTAATGGCTCCTTTTAATCCCCTACTTGGCAACCCTCTAGGGATTATAAACAAGGTTCCCAACGAAAAATAATTAATTGTTTGACCAATAAAGCTGATAATTCTCGATATAAAATTTTCCATTATTGGAAGACATTTTGAAAAAGAAGTAATAATCTTCTGGCTCCCAAATACCAAATTCTTGCTCTTGTTCTTGAAAACTAGCTGTCGAACCACTATTGGGGATAGTCATGCCAGCAGTTAGTGTTCTATTTTGTGCTCTCATTAGAAAAATTTCTAGCAGACAGAAACCCTGTAGTTCAGCAGAATAACGAATTTTGAAACGGATTTTTCCACCATCGCGTAGGGTCTTTTGAATAGAAAAATTTTCAGTTTTAACGGGATTGCCAGATAGATAAATGCCTTGACCTTGCGTTATTATATAACTTTGTCTTTCGTTGAATGAATTCACAAATTTTTCTTCTCCCAAAGAATAGAATTGATTGATATAATTGTATTATTAGCGAGCAAATAACTGTTTTTAAAGATGAGTTATTTCTGTGCTTATGAATATCACGTTTGTATTTTCTCGCCATCTTCAAAAAAATGCAATGACAGTTAAGACAGTTAAGAAGACAGTTAAGAAGGCAGTTAATAAAATAATGAAAAACTGAATTATGCAGAGCGATGCCTGCGGCGGGCTACGCCAACGCAACCCGTGAAAATAGAGATTAACAATTCTTCATTTATGAAGAAGAGGGAATGGGCAAAGGGGAAAGGGGAAGGGGTAAAGGAATGGAATTTTTCCTTTCCCTTTAACCCTTTCCCCTTTTCAGTAATTACTAATAATGTTCGCAAACTCGCTATCACTGGTTTGCACAATTACAATAAAAATAACATCTATCCAGGGAAATAGCTTTTAACAATTATTCAATTTGGCAGCAGACTTTTAATTGCCAACTATTTCATTTGGCACTTGTCAAGCATTATTGTGGCTTTGAACGATCTTCTTTATGATTTTAAGACATATGTCTTCAGTAGGGTAAAACTCTAAATATACATTTGGTAACATTGCTTAAGAATAAATAAGTAATTGCAATTGAAATTAATCATGACATACACACAAACCAACGATCCAACTATTCGCGAACACGTTCAAGCTTGGCAAAACTTAAATGTAGATCAACAACTTGCTTTGTTTTGGTTTATCTATAAAGAAATGGGGGGTTCAATTACTCCAGCTGCTCCTGGAGCCAGTACTGTTTCTCCAGAAATAGCCGAAGGTTTATTTAATCAAGTTAAGGAATTATCTCACGAACAACAATTACAAGTTCAGCGTGATTTGATTAATAAAGCGGATAGCCAAATTTCTCGTGAGTATGGCTCTTTGGGTGATACCACAAAACTCCTATTTTGGTATCGATTATCTCAAGGAATGGATGATGGGACTATCATTCCTGTACCTGGTGATTATCAACTTCCTTCCGAAGCTAAAGCTTTGTTTGGCAAAATTCAAGGATTAGAGTTTGAGCAGCAGATTACTCTTTTCCGCGATTATGTTTCGCCAATGGGTACTGAAGCAAAATCAGGTGCTGAAATTTAGAATTTTTGAGGATGGTTAAGGCTATCTATTAACCCAAGTTGCGGGTTATCAAGTACAAACTTAGTATTGATTGCGATCGCAATCAAATTCGCTTGCGGGTGGGATTGCTTCTTCGTTCCTCCTGTCTACGAGACGCTGCGCGATCGCAATAATAATTTAAATCGTTGCAAGACTTCCCAATCCTTTATAGGTACAGTAGGCTCAAAGGGATCTTCATAGTGAATAACTGTTCCTCGTAAAGAATAAAGTGGTGCGTTACACCAAGTGCGAACGCACCCTACCAAAACACTAAAAAAGTTAGGAATAAATAACTCCTAACTCTTGTACAGACGCGATTATTTGCATCTCTGCTTTTTACATTTACAATGCACAAGTCAACTCGCCGGCTTTTTGACTGAAGCGGTGATTCTCCCGATAATCTACGGGACAATCTATCACGGCGGGTACATCTTGAGCGAGGGCTTCTTTCAAAGTGGGAATCAAATCTAAAGCCGATTCAACTCGGTAGCCTTTTAAACCCATGCTTTCGGCTAATTTGACAAAATCAGGATTGCTAAAATGCACAAAGGATGAGTTTCCTTTGCCAAATTGATTTTCTTGCTTCCACTCAATTAACCCATAGCCACCATCATTGAAAATTATCGTCACAAAAGGCGTACCGACACGCAAGGCTGTTTCTAATTCCTGAGAATTCATCATAAAGCCGCCATCGCCTGTGACAGCAATAACTTTGCGCTTAGGATGAACAAGTTTTGCTGCTAAAGCGCCAGGAATTGCAATACCCATAGCTGCGAAGCCATTGGAAATTATGCAAGTATTGGGACTATGGCAATGATAATGACGAGCCATCCACATCTTATGTGCGCCAACATCAGAGATGACGATATCATCTGGGCCCATCACTTGGCGTAAATCATAAATTAACTTTTGCGGCTTGATCGGAAATCCGTCATCATGGGCATACTGTTCGTAATCAGCCCGAATCTCCGATCTTAAACTAATAGCAAAGGGATCGGGTTTGCCTTGTCTGTCTGCTAATTTTAAGATTTCATAGAGGGAATCTGAAATATCTCCCACAACTTCGGCGTTGGGAATATAACTACTATCAATTTCTGCCGGATTTACCCCAATATGCACAATGGGAATTTCACCATTACGATTCCATTTCTTCGGGGAAAACTCAATCAAATCATAGCCGATCGCAATTACTAAATCTGTGTTATCAAAGGCACAGGTAATGAAGTCTCTTTGCTGTAATCCCACTGACCACAAAGCTAGTTGATGTGTGTAGGGAATCACGCCTTTACCCATGAAAGTATTGGCAACAGGTATATTCAGCAAGGTAGCAAATTGCGTTACGGCATCACTGGCATGAGCGCGAATTGCTCCATTTCCGACTAAGATTAATGGGTTCACAGCTTGGCAAATTGCGGCAGCTGCTGCCCGAATGCTAGCAAAAGATGCATAAGTTTTTTCGCTATTATCCTTACGCAAAGGTTTGCCTTCGACGGGCATAGCAGCAATATTTTCTGGCAAATCGATGTGAACTGCACCAGGTTTTTCAGATTGCGATCGCTTAAATGCTTTCCGTACTACTTCTGGTGTAATACTCGGTCGGACAATCTGCTTATTCCACTTGGTAACAGGTGCAAACATTGCCACCAAATCTAAATATTGATGGGATTCAATATGCATTCTATCTGTTCCCACTTGACCGGTAATTGCCACTAAGGGCGCACCATCGAGGTTAGCATCTGCTACTCCAGTCATCAAGTTGGTTGCCCCAGGGCCAAGAGTAGAAAGACATACTCCGGCTTTTCCGGTTAAGCGTCCATAGACATCGGCCATGAATGCTGCACCCTGTTCGTGACGAGTCGTAATAAATTTAATTGAAGAATGTTTTAGCGCTTCCAAAACGTGAAGATTTTCTTCACCAGGAAGTCCAAAAATGTATTCCACTCCTTCATTTTCTAGGCACTGCACCAATAACTCTGCTGTATTCATTTTATTTTCCGACAACTCTATTAACGAATAAGACTTTTGTTCTTTGTCATTAGTCATTTGTCCTTTGTCCTTTGTCCTTTGTCTTTTGTTCTTTGACTAATCGCTAATGACCAATGACTAATGACTAATGACCAATGACCAATGACCAATGACTAATCATTTAACCCACACAGTTTTAACATTGACAAACTCATGTATACCTTGGATACTCAATTCTCTGCCATATCCAGAACGCTTGATGCCACCAAAGGGCAACCGAGGATCGGATTTGACCATACTGTTGATAAACACGCTACCTGCTTCGATTTCTTCAACCAAGCGATCGCTCTCTTGGTCGTTGGTTGTCCAAGCACTTGCACCTAAGCCAAAGGGTGAGTCATTAGCGAGTTTAATGGCTGCATCAATATCTGTAACCCGGAATAACAAGGCTACCGGGCCAAAGAATTCTTCTTTGGCAATTGGTGTGTCGGTGGGGATATCTATGATAATCGTTGGCGGATAAAAGTTTCCAGGACGATCTGATAAAGGATGTCCGCCGGTGAGGACTTTACCACCGCTGCTAATAGCACGTTGCACTTGTTGTTCTAAATCCTGGAGAATACCAGGAGTTGCCAGTGGGCCTAAATCGGTATCTGGTTGCATGGGATCGCCAACTTTCAGCGCCTCAAATTTTTCTAAAAGTAATTTTTCAAATTTGTCTGCGATCGCATCTGCGACAATAAAACGTTTCGCTGCAATACATGATTGCCCGTTATTTAACATTCGTGCTGTAGTAGCTGTGACAACTGCTGTCTCTAAGTCAGCACTTTCTAACACAATAAACGGGTCACTTCCTCCTAATTCCAAAACTGTTTTTTTAATTTGTTTGCCGGCGGCGACGGCGAGGGATGCGCCTGCTGGTTCGCTTCCGGTCAAGGTAGCAGCTTTTACGCGGTCATCAGCCATTAAATCGGCAACTTTGGCAGCACCTATTAATAGAGTTTGAAACGCACCTTCAGGAAAACCTGCCCGTCGGATAATATCTTCAATTGCCAAAGCGCACTGCGGCACGTTGGAAGCGTGTTTGAGTAAGCCGACATTCCCCGCCATTAGGGCTGGTGCTGCAAAGCGGAACACTTGCCAGAAAGGGAAATTCCACGGCATCACCGCGAGAATTGCACCTATTGGTTGATAACGTACAAAACTCTGACTAGCATCAGTTTTTACACTGACATCAGCCAAGAAATCAGGGGCGTGTTCGGCATAATAGCGACAGACGGCGGCGCATTTTTCGACTTCTGCGATCGCAGCTTTAAATGGTTTACCCATTTCTAGAGTCATCAATTTAGCAAATTCTGCTTTGTCCTGCTCTAAAATATCGGCAGCTTTTGAAAGCCATTGCGATCGTTGAGAGAAACTAGTCTGACGATACTGTTCAAAAATCCGATCGGCTAAATCGAGTTTAGCGGCAATTTCTGCATCATTGAGCGCCTCAAAGGTTTTAAGCGTCTCCCCAGTGGCGGGATTAATGGTGGCGATCGCCATTACCTGACCTCCCGTTAAAAATAGCTTCGGTAGGCTTCCTAGTGTTACACAGATCAATTCTGGAAGCTACACCCAAATTCTAGTCTTATAACCCAGAATTAGTTGCTTAATATTACAATTTTGCAATTATTTCTGAAATAAAATATACCAATTAATAAGTGTTAATAGTGAGGAATTAAATACAAGTAAAGTTGCTATAATTTGCACAATTGAGGAATCAAGCCATGACTCAAGTCTTACGCAAAGTAGTTACATTCGATGAATTCGTTGCTAAATACCCAGATAACACAGGACAACGTTACGAATTATATGATGGAGTAGTAGTAGAGATGCCACCACCAACAGGCGACCATGAAGAGGTGATTGGATTTTTAGCTACAAAAATTACTTTAGAATATAGTCGCCTTGGTCTGCCATATGGTATACCAAAAACAGTATTAGTCAAACCACTTGAAAATGAATCAGCTTACTCACTAGATGTATTACTCCTAAATCTTCCTAATTTAGTTAATGAACCTCGGTGGAAAAAAGAATCAACTGTTACTCAAGCAGCATCAATTCCTTTAGTAATTGAGGTGGTAAGTACAAACTGGCGTGATGATTATCTGAAAAAATACGCCGATTACGAAGAAATGGGAATTCCTGAATACTGGATTGTCGATTATGCTGCATTAGGTGGTAGAGAATTTATTGGCAAACCCAAACAACCTACTATTTTGGTTTGCTCTTTAGAAGAAGGTGAGTATCGCGTTAGTAAATTTCGAGGAAATGACCGCATCGAGTCGCCAACATTTCCAGAGTTAGATTTGACCGCAGAGCAAATTTTTCGCGCTGGCACAGTCAGGTAATTCGTAATTCGTAATTCGTAATTCGTAATTTATCTTTATAGGAGTATGTCACTAGATGGGTTACATAATCTAGACCTCAAAGCCCATGCCAATCCCTAAAGATTCATGATTGGAGCAATGATTGTTGGTACTGGTTGCAATTTTGTCTGATAAACCTTAACTAATCGCTCAATACCTTTGAAACGATAATCTCCCATTTCTTGGAAGTCTGAGGGTTGTGAAAGCATTGTATGGGTGGCTTCACTAATCACGCATTCACTAGGGGGACAAACTGCTTCCATCCGAGCAGCAAGATTAATCGTTGCGCCTAATGCCGTATAATCTACCCTTTGGGAACTACCGACATCTCCCACCACTGCTTTACCGCTATTAATCGCAATCCGTAATTGCAGAGGTTCTAGCCAAAAACCATTGGCATTCAGATGTTCGAGACGAGTGAGCATTCCCTTGGCAGCTGTAACAGCGCGATCGGCATGATCTGCTTGCGGTTCTGGAGCGCCAAAAAATGCCATAATACAATCGCCAATATATTTATCTAAAGTGCCACCGCAAGTAAACACTTCTTTTAGCATTTCTTCAAATAAATTATTTAATAGTTGAGCGATCGCAGTTGGTGTTAATCTTTCAGAAATTGCCGTAAAGCCAACTAAATCAGCAAACAAAATACTGATTTCGCTCTCGGTAGGAGCTAAACGGCCACCCGGTAATCCGCCTACAGAGATCAACTGCTGTACAACTGCTGGAGAATGATAGCGTTCTAGTCGGTGACGAATCATCTCTTCAGTTTTGAGTTTTTCTACTAATAGCCAACGCTGCACGCTAGAAGCGACAAGGTTTGCTAAAGCGGAAAAAAAGCTCAATTCTTCTTCACCTTCATTTGCCCAATGATAAGAAGAAAAATTGGCATCGGCATACAGTACGCCCACAACTTTATTTTCATCCCATAAAGGCACTGCCATCGCGCTACGAATGCCTTTGACTAAAATACTCTGTTCGCTAGCAAACCGTTCATCCTGATGAGTATCACCGGTTTGAATGACGACTTTTTCGTCAAAGACTTTTTGACAGATACTACGACTAATCCAACTACCATCAGAAGGGAGATGTTTCTGTTGGGAAATATTTCTAGTGGCAGCATTCATTAATTCCAACTGACCGCAACCATTGACATCAATTAATAATGCCAAGCGATCGATACTATCAAGATAACGAAAAACTACTTGCTGCACCTGAGAAAAAATCTCTTCTATAGATGCGGCTGCACAAAGATTTTTTGCTATGTCAACTAAATCTTTGAGACGGGCAATAGTTTTGTCCTTATTACTGATGTTGCCATCTTTGCTATCAGCTGCAATCCATTGCTGTTGTAATTGTTCAACATTATGAAGGATTGTTCTTTGCTCGTTAATGTCCGAAATTCCGGCATACTCATGTGTCGGTTGAGAAACAGGGGTTGTGAGCAGCACTACCAGGCTAACATTGCCCAGCCAAACGATATCACCATGATGTAACTCTTGAGGATAGTTAACCAGATATTTATTGACTTGCGTCCCGTTTTTGCTGCCCAGATCCTCAATAGTCCACACACCGTCAGCCGTTTTTACTAGGCGAGCATGGTTGCGGGATACTCCACCAAAAGGTAAGTACAAGTTACATTCCGGCAAACGACCAATTGTAAATACATCTTGGTCAACTGCGATCGTGGTTTCGGTATCTCCCTCTTGTAGGCGTAGCGTCAGTTCAGTCATGAGTGTGATAGATCCATCGAAGCTAGAGGTCAAGCAACTCTAAGGTAAGTTATACCCTACAGATTAACCTTCACCTTTTGTTTATGACACTGTTAACTGCATTCCGACAACTGTATGTGACAGATATTACATTGAATATTTTCCAGGAGGCGTGAAAAATCAATCTATTGAACAGCTAGCGAATGTTAGCGATCGCCTTTAGCAGAACGGCGCGATGCCGATGAACGAGCGCCAGGTTTCTGGCCATTGGTGGCAGGTGGCGCTGCTTTACGTTTAGCCGATTTCTGTGGTAACGGTTTAGGAGTACGAGCCGGACGCTTCTCACCTCCAGGCTTGGCTCTGTGTTGCCGTCCATTTGGGATTGGTTCGGGGTTGGTATCGGGGTTAGGCGCAAAACCAGCAACCACTTCCTTTGGCAAGCGTTGCTCAATCAGTTTTTCGATATCTTTCAAGAGATGCTGTTCATCAATGCACACTAGCGATACAGCTTCACCTGATGCGCCAGCGCGACCGGTGCGACCAATACGATGAACATAATCTTCTGGTACATTGGGCAAATCAAAGTTAACAACATGGGGCAGTTCGCTGATGTCAAGCCCCCTAGCAGCTATGTCTGTCGCCACCAATACTTGTAAGGTGCCATTTTTGAACTTGGCCAGAGCGTTAGTACGCACAGGCTGGCTCTTATTACCGTGGATTGCCAAGGCTTGAATGCGGTCTTCGCCCAACTGCTTCACCAAACGGTCAGCGCCATACTTGGTACGAGTGAACACTAGCACTTGATACCAATTATCTCGCCGAATCAGATGAGCAAGTAATTGGCGTTTCTTGTCACGGTCTACTTGGTAAACTTTCTGGGCGATCGTGTCGGCGGTAACGTTGCGGCGTGCTACCTCAATCATCGTTGGATTATTGAGTAGTCCGGCGGCTAGTGTCTTAATTTTGTCTGAGAAAGTAGCGAAAAATAGCAAATTCTGTCGCTGTTTGGGCAAAAGTAAGAGGATGCGGCGGATATCATTAATAAAACCCATATCCAGCATCCGATCGGCTTCATCCAGCACCAAAACCTCAATCTGCGATAAATTCAGCGTACCCTGCTGTACGTGGTCTAGCAGTCGCCCTGGAGTCGCAACCAAAATATCCACTCGACCCCTCAAACGCTGTTTTTGCAGATTAATACTGACTCCACCAAACATCACCATTGAGTTAAGATTTAAGTACTTGCCGTACTCGCGCACGCTTTCTTCCACTTGGGCAGCGAGTTCGCGAGTCGGGGTGAGAATCAGTGCCCGGATTGGTGGGTATCCATTTGGCGTACCTTTGCTCTTATTAGACGACAATCGATGCAAGAGCGGCAGTGTAAAACTAGCGGTCTTTCCAGTGCCAGTTTGTGCCCCAGCTAATAAATCTTTACCCGACAAAACAGCAGGAATCGCCTGCATCTGGATTGGCGTGGGTTCCGTGTACCCTCGTTCGGTAACTGCACGGATAATTTCATTGGACAAGCCGAGATTGGAAAAAGACATAAGACTCCAAAAATAACATCGGCCTGTCGCCAATGATGGCGTCAGTCTTAGGCGGACGGATAAAAATCATTGAAAAGCTGGATGGGCAGTAGCGCAAAGACTGAGAGCGAGTGCCGCAGTGCTTCATTCTAACAGATTGGCGTTCATTGTGTTGTTTAAAGTTGCTCTGATTCTGTGTTGTGTTAAATTGGCATTACCTGCTTGTAAAGCAAAGTATTGAACAAATGGGAGAAATTCGTTATCGCAATCCAAAAGCAACTGATTAATTCACAAATCAAGTCACCTAGCGTCTTCTTGATCGACCATGAGAATAACAATCGTGGTCTAATCGACACCAATGAGGCGTTACAGCTAGCCGAAAGCTTAGAGCTTGACTTAGTTGTAGTCTCTCAAGGTAAAGACGCTCCAATCGCCAAGATTCTCAACTATGGCAAGCTTCAGTATCAAAAGAAAAAACGTCAAAGCCAAAGTGCTAGACCCACGGTAAAAGAAGTTCGATTCGGTCTAAACGTGGGTCTGGCTGATTACAATTTACGCATCGAACAAGCAGGTCAATGGTTGAGTAAAGGCGATTCTGTCAAGTTTGCCATTCGTTTACGAGGCCGAGAACATCAATATCGTGACAAAGCGGGAGAGATGCTAGACCGAATTGCAAACGATCTTAGTAAAGTAGGTAAGATCCAGTCGCTAGATAAACGTGCCCTAGTTATTCAAGTCATTCCTGCCTAGTTATCTAGCGATCGCTGGAGGATATAGTTGTAGCAGCTTGTAAGGAAGGCACTGTAGCTTCTATGAAAAAAACATTGGCATTCTCCCTGTTTAAGACAGCAAGGGGATTTTTTCATTGTGCATCAAGTCGTGCTTGCACAGAGCTACGCTGGAGATGATGAAATCTTAAACCAGTGGGGGATGCCATAACCCCAAGTACTGGGACATCAAAATATCCCAGATACTTTTTACAAATATTAATAGAGCCAACCCCATCTCTGTAGAACTCAAAGCCGCACTAACAATTAAAGGTGCGGCTTTTGGGTTTATGTCGTTTATCACTTTTTAGAGCGAAGATAATAGACCTCTTGCAGGTCTATTGTACGGAATCGTACTGACTAGGAGCCACTAAGTTTTTTAGTCTTTAAACAATACTTAAATCTAAGTAACCCCTAAGTCTAAGAAATTTGAGAGCAAATTCATCAATGGTAATATCTCTTAACTTCTCGTTACTAGGTTTATAGCCAGTAACGAATGATTGGTGGGATAAAACCCATTAGGAATTGGTTAACAGTCTCTTTCTATTCAGGGATTGAACTTATATGTCACCTGAATTGATAATGAATCTAAATATGTTTGCCCAGAAGTTACAGTCACTGCAAGAGCGTTTAGCTAACTTGTACGAAGATGCCAACACCACAGTACAGCCAGAAAGCGATTTGCTGCTGGCAGTCTTGAAAGAACTTGATACTGCTTCAAAAACACTAGAGATAGCTACAGAGAAACTGTTCGAGCAAACTCAAAAATTGGTAAATGTACAAACGCGGCTTAGAGAAGTATACAAGCGCTACCAAGACCTATTAAATTTCATACCAAATGCTTACTTGGTGAGCGATACACAAGGGAAAATTCTGTCAGCTAATTGTGCCACTGCCACACTGTTCAATCTTCAACAACGATTTTTGGTAAACAAACCGTTGGTCTGTTTCATTGCAGTAGAAGAACGTCAGGCGTTTCGTTCCAAACTAAACCAGATGCACAGTTCTGAGTGTGACTATGTGCAAAAGTGGATATTACAGATACAGCCCCGTGACTGTGAGCCTTTTGAGGCTGCTATAACTGTAGCTCCTATCCGCGATGTTAAAGGCAAGTTAACAGGCTTGCGCTGGATGGTGCGCGACACCGATCGCGTCTCGTATCAGCCTCTATTATCGCTAGAAAGGTGAGAAGGACTTTATTCGTTATCTCTCTAGCTTAAACTTTAGCAAGCGATCGTATTCCTGTTTGATTACCCCATAACACTCGCAAGAAGCTTTTTCTAGTCCCTGCCGATCGATGGTTTTGATTTTCTTTCGGCCGCATTCGATGAGACCTTTCTGTTCTAGAATGTGGGCGGTTTCGGTAATACCAGAACGGCGCACGCCCAGCATATGGGAGAGGAACTCATGGGACAAAAATAGTTCATCGGAGTAGAGACGATCGCTCGACTCAAGCAACCAACGGGCCATGCGTTTTTCTATAGTATGAGTGCGGTTACAGGCAACATTCTGCGAGATTTGCGCGATATAAGCCTGTGTGTATTTGAGCAGCACGTCCCGCAACGACTTATTGGTGTCGAACTCGTGAAGCAGCAGATGTGCCTTCATTTTCACCGCCTTACCGGGAATCTGTATGATGTACTCGGTCTGCGTCGTCTCCTCACCGCCCATGAAGGCGTTGATCCCTACCATCTCGCGGCTTCCGACCACTCCGGCTTCTACTGTAATGCCGTCCATCATCGTGATAGTGACTGAAATCAGGCAGGTGAGGGGGAAGTAGACATCTTCGATGGCTTCGCCCGGTCTGTTGAGTATCTTGCCGGATGAAAGGTCTAGCTGCTCCAGTTTGCTTTCTATCCGCTTGTACACCTCGTGGGGCAAGGCGGTGAGCAGAAGGTTTTCAATAGCCATATTTTTGTTAGGGCTTGTTTTTAACTATCAGTCTATGACCTTTCGACCAAACAAGCGCTACGCACCGGGAGATAACCAAATCAATCCGCACATTTAGTGATTAGGTGTGTCAAGGCATCAATCAGGCGATCGCTTTCCATTGGTACAATGTCCTGTCCATGCATCACATTTTGAGTAATATGAAAATGTACCAATGTTCCTAAGAGAATTCTTGCTGTTGCCTCTGGGTCAGGTATGTTTAATTCTGGAGCCGCCAAGTAGTGAGTGAGAGTTTCCGCTACTGGTTTAATCATCACCCGAACACAAATTTGAGCTAACTCAGGAAAACGCCCAGATTCTCCGATTAGTACTCGCATAAATGCACTATGTTCTTCGTCATTAAGCATCTGATCTAATGCTTTGGTTGCTACCTGGCGCAGTATTGTGGCTGGTTCTCCCTCAATCGGTTCTGTGCCAAAAATGGAGCTATTCTTTTTACTTGTCAGTTGCTCTAACAGTACTTTAAAAAGTCCTTCTTTATCTTGAAAGTGGCTGTAGACTGTCGCTTTAGAAACACCTGCTGCTACCGCTACCCGATCCATGCTTGTACCAGCATAGCCATGTTGAAGGAATTCTTGCATTGCCCCTTGCAGAATTTGCTCCACTTTATCAACGGAATTGTCTCGATCCACTTCGTCAGCTTTGATGCGTACCATTTATTAATCATCCTTTCTTATAAACAATATTAATAGATGCTGCAAAATGCCCCAGGATGAAATGGCGAAAATGAAGGAGGCAGGAGGCAGGAGGCAGGGGGCAGTCTTCCTCATGCTTTCGGTGATAAATATACCCTTCGATAAAGCCCAAAAGCCTCTATTATCAGCTTTCCTCTCTGCTACTTTCTTGTGGTAGACAATCAATCTTAATCGGAAATAGCATTTTGCTGAATAATGCCGAGTAAATTGATTGACAAGTTTGGTTGTATCTTCTTGACTAAACTAGTCCGTTTAGTTTAGCATAAATTGAACTGGACAGTTTAGTACAAGTTGCTACTGGTGGTAAGGGGAAAATAGTATGGAGCAAAACAGGAATTCAGAGGGTTTAAGGTCTTCTCAGAATCTTTTGCGATCGCCTCTTCTACTTGCGATTATTGCAGCTTTTGCGACAGGTGCATTCAGTGTTTATACAGTATCGAGGCTTCAGGCTACAGGTAATGAAAAGCAAAAAGCACCAGTAGCAGTTCAGCCTGTGGTAAAAACAGTAACAGCATTAGGGCGGTTGGAACCAAAGGGAGAGGTAATAAAACTGTCAGCGCCTTCTTCAATGGGTGAAGGAAATCGGGTAGAGCAACTATTGGTGAAAGAAGGCGATCGCGTCAAAGCTGGGCAGGTAGTTGCGATTATGGACAACCGCGCTCGCCTACAAGCTACTTTGGCTGAAGCACAAAAACAAGTTCAAGTTGCCAAATCCCGCCTTAACCAGGTAAAAGCTGGAGCCAAACAGGGAGAAATTGGAGCGCGTCAAGCTACGGTGAATCGCGTACAAGTAGAACTACAAGGAAACATTAAAACTCAGCAAGCCACAATTAATCGTCTAGAAGCAGAACTCCTTGGGCAACAACGCAGCTTGCAAGCAACAGTAGCTCGCGTAGCCGCCGAAAAAAATAATGCCCAAGCTGACGTGCAGCGCTACGAAACTTTATACAAAGCAGGAGCAATTTCTAGCGAAGAAGTTGATAAAAGACGCTTAAGCGCTGAAACTTCTACTCAAGCCTTAATTGAAAGCCAAGCCACCCAGACAAGAACTGTAGCGACCCTACAACAGCAGCTTAACGAAGCAAAAGCCAACCAAAATCAAACTCTTGCCAGCTTGCAACAGCAGATTAACGAAGCAAAAGCTAACCTAAATCAAACCACTGAAGTTCGTCCTACAGATATAGCAAATGCACAGGCAGAGATAGACAGCGCTCAAGCCACTGTAGAGAAAATTAGAGCAGAACTGGCAGAGGCATACGTTGTGGCTCCTAAAGCCGGTCAAATTTTGGAAATAAATACACGAGCCGGAGAAACTGTTGGCAATGAAGGAATTGTGGCTTTAGGTCAAACCGACCAGATGTATGCAGTAGTAGAAGTCTACCAAAGTGATATCAAGAGAGTGCGTCCGGGACAACCAGTGCTGGTAAGCAGTGATTCCCTCCGCAATGAATTAGGGGGAAGAGTGGATTGGATTGGTATGCAGGTAAAGCGGCAAAATCTGATCAATGCTGACCCCTCTAGCAATATTGATGCCAGAGTAGTAGAAGTGCATGTGCAACTAAATAAACTATCCAGCCAAAATGCTTCTAACTTAACTAATTTACAAGTCAAGGCGGTGATTGAACTTTAAAGGGAATTGGGCATTGGGCATTGGGCGTTAGGAGTGCTGAGTTAGGAGTTAAGAGTTAAGAGTTTTGTTTATCTCCTTGTCCCCTTGTCCCCTTGTCCCCTTGTCTCCCCTGCTCCCCTGCTCCCCCTGCTCCCCCTGCTCCCCCTGCCTCCCCTACTTCCCCTACTTCCCCTGCTCCCTCCTCTCCCTCATTTCCCCACTCCCCACTCCCTCTTATGAAATTAATCGAACAAGTACGGCGGCGAACGCCTTTAGGATGGCTGCAACTAAGTCATGAAAAAGGTCGTCTTTTGGTGGCATTGTCAGGTATTGCCTTTGCCGATGTTTTGATGTTCATGCAGCTAGGGTTTCAGAATGCCCTGTTTGAAAGTAACACAATGCTGCATCGGAGTATGCAGGCTGATATGTTTGTCATCAGCCCGCAAGCACGTAATCTAGCATATATGTCTAGCTTTACGCGGCGGCGGTTGTATCAAGTAATGGATGTACCAGGTGTAAAGTCGGCAGAAGGAATGTATGTCAACATTGTTGATTGGAAAAATCCCCAAACACATCAGAAGACGACAATATTAGTTATGGGGTTCAATCCCGATCGGCAAATGTTGAACTTAGCGGATGTGAATCGCCAGATAGATGCTATTAAGCTACCAGATACTGTTCTGTTCGATCGCGCCTCTAGAGGAGATTACAATGAAGCGATCGCCAAAATTGAACAAGGTAAAACTGTCACAACCGAAATAGAACGGCGGACAATTACCGTTAGCGGCTTATTTTCAGTCGGAGCTTCCTTCATAGCCGATGGTACTTTAATCACCAGCGACCAGAACTTTCTGCGATTATTTCCCAGACAAGAAGCCAGTAGTGTCAGTCTCGGTTTGGTGCAGTTGCAACCAGGCTATGACCCAAAACAGATGAAAGCAGCTTTAGAATCTCATTTAGATAATGATGTTAAAGTTTTAACCAAAGCAGAATTTCTCGAATTTGAAATAAATTATTGGAAAACAAATACGGCGATCGGATTTATCTTCAGCCTGGGTGTAGCAATGGGGTTTTTGGTGGGCGTGATTATCGTCTATCAAGTTCTTTCTACAGATGTGAATTCTCATATCAAAGAATACGCTACTTTCAAAGCAATGGGGTATAACAATCTCTACTTATTAGGTGTGGTGTTTGAAGAGGCGATAATTTTGGCGGTTTTAGGTTTTATCCCAGGAGCGATCGCACCTTTAGGACTTTATCATTTAACTCGTAATGCCACCAATTTGCCAGTTTACATGACCGTAGCACGAGCCTTGACGGTATTAACTCTGACGATGATTATGTGTATAATTTCTGGTGCGATCGCTACTCGGAAATTACAGTCTGCTGACCCCGCAGATATGTTTTGAAATTAGTCCTTTGTCATTAGTCATTTGTCATTTGTTACTCAAAAGGACTAATGACTAAGGACAAATGACAATCATCACGAGTAATCAAGCTATTTATGAGTAGTCAACCTGTAATTTCTGTTAAAAATCTCGACCACTATTTTGGTCATGGTCAACTCCGCAAGCAAGTTCTCTTTGATATCAATTTGGATATTAACGCTGGCGAAATTATTATTATGACTGGGCCTTCTGGTTCTGGTAAAACTACACTTCTCACTTTAGTTGGCGGCTTGCGTTCTGCCCAATCTGGCAGTTTGCAGATATTGGAACAAGAACTGTGTGGCGCTAACAAAGCACAACTTACCCAAGCACGACGCAATAACGGTTATATTTTCCAAGCCCACAATTTGCACGGTAGCCTGACAGCGCTCCAGAACGTCAGAATGGGTTTGGAAGTGCATAATAATATTTCACCGACAGAAATGAAAACTCGGTCAGCCCAAATGTTAGAGGAGGTAGGATTAGGAGAACGCCTGAATTATTATCCTGATGATTTATCCGGGGGACAAAAACAAAGAGTTGCGATCGCTCGTGCGTTGGTTGGTCGTCCTAAAATTGTCTTAGCAGATGAACCCACCGCCGCCCTTGACAGTAAATCGGGACGAGATGTGGTTAACCTGATGCAAAAACTAGCTAAGGAACAAGATTGTACCATTCTCTTGGTTACTCATGACAACCGCATTTTAGATATTGCCGATCGCATCGTTTATATGGAAGATGGCAAGTTAGTAAATGACAGTGCTGTTGTTGCAGCATCTTAAGCAGATTCTTTTTGAGCAATTCTCACAAATCAAATTTGTGAAGTAAAGAGATTTTGCAACTGCGAATCAGACTTTTTAGACATTAGGTTTTTTCTGCTATTTCTAAGAGGGTGTTTATAAAATAAAAATTAAGCAGTCGAGCAACGATGATTGCGGGCTAATCTACGTAACATAAGATTTGTCATAGCCGCATATATCATCGTTTCACTTGTTTGGGGATGATACTCGTAATCCTTACTGAGACGACGATAGCGACCCAGCCACGCCAGTGTACGCTCTACTACCCAACGGCGAGGTAATACTTTAAATCCGTCTGTGCGATCGCAACGTTTGATAATGGAGAGTCCACAACCAATGAAATATCTAACCCAATCGACTAATGAGCCAGCATATGCGGCATCCGCCCAAACTAAATATAGTTTAGGGAATAAGTGGTCAATTTTGTCGAATACAAGCTTTGCGCCATCACGGTCTTGAATCGAAGCTGTATGTACGACAACCATCAAAATTAAACCCATCGTATCAACAAGGATATGGCGTTTGCGACCATTAATCTTTTTTCCGGCATCATAGCCCTTCACCCCTCCTTTGTCAGTAGTTTTAACTGTTTGTGAGTCGATAATTCCTGCCGATGGCTCTATATCTCTTCCTTCCATCTGACGCAATTGCGATCGCAATACTGTATGAATTTTCTGCCATACTCCTTTACGCTCCCAGCGTCGGAAATATGAATATACTGTTTGCCATGCAGGTAAATCGTGAGGCATCATTCGCCACGAGCAGCCTGCACGCAATATGTAAAAGATTGCATTTACTACCTCCGGCATATCTACTTCACGCTTTTTTCCACGATGAAGGCTGACGTTCTGCTGGAATCATTGATTTTATCAAATCCCATTCGGTATCAGAAACGTCTGTAGGATAAGCTTTCCGAGCCATTTTACGCGATTCAAATACTATGACTGTCTCTTTTAAAATACCTGTCCTGGAGAAATGACTATGGTGTTCTTTATTTTTTATTTATAAACACCCTCTAAGAGACTGCGCGGTGTTTGGTGGAAACTAGCAACGGCTAATTGCAAAGCTACTGGCTGCTGCAACAACAGCTCTGGTGCTGACAAGAATGCTTGCAAATCTGATACACTAACTGGCTGAAGAGGTTGCATGGCTGTATCACTAAAAATAGTAGTACATCTTTACTATACAAGGGATACGTCAAAACTATTGTGAAAGTTTTGTGTCCCTATCTTTATAATTCCCAATAGTAAACAGACTTAATACAGTAATCCTATTTGATTTGTGAGAATTGCAAGCTACAGGTGTCCCAATGCGGTTTGGTTAATGTTTCGTTTTAACCTTTGAATGGGACTATAAGGGTTCTTATCCCTTATGAGGTACAAAAACCAACTTCACCCCGCAAGTGAGGAGAGGAATATGATGTACCTAATACGATTAGGAAAAGCTATAATCATCAAAATTTGATATAAATTTCCACCAATCTTAATCACACCAAATATTTTTTGTTATTTACTTAATTTGATTGTGATTGTTGGCGCTGTTACAACCCGGAATTTTAAAACCGTTTACTATACCTGAGTACTTTCATAAAACAAAAGTAGTTTGCTAAAAACATAAACCTCTAATTCGGTAGAGATATTCGTTGTTATCCTAACCAGCTAAATCACTTCATCTAAGTAAAAGCTCAACAATTTCCAAATTATTTTATGGACTTGGAAGTGATAAATCAAGAATAACTGACTAAAGAAGTAGCAATTAGCAAACAATTACGGAGAAAAGCCTAATCTGTTCTTTTTTCTGCGCCACTAGTTAAGAGGTAATCTATGGTGCGAAACTCAAAGCTAGGGTACAGAACGTTCCCTAAGTCTATTCTGCGTCCATCCGTTGCTATAGGTATAACTATATCTTTATTGGTTGGCGGCATAAGTTTTTATATAATAAAACGCTGGCAAAATTATGCAAATCCAGAGGCACAAGTACCAGTAACACAATTACCACAGTTAAAAACGGTAACAGCTTTAGGGCGACTCGAACCACAGGGAAAGGTAATTAAACTCTCTGCTGCGGTGTCTGCGGAAGGAAGTCGGGTAGAAAAGTTATTAGTGAAAGAGGGGGATAAGGTAAAAGCAGGACAAGCGATCGCAATTTTAAACAGCCGCGATCGCCTCCAAGCAGCATTAAAAGAGGCACAGGAGCAGGTAAAAGTAGCCCAGGCAAACCTAAACCGCACCCAAGCAGGTGCTAAACGCGGTGAAATTGCCGCCCAAAAAGCTGCGATCGCCCGCCTAGAAGCCGAACGCCAAGGTGATATTAATGCCCAAGCCGCGACAATTGAGCGATTCCAAGCCGAAGTGCGTAACGCCCAAGCAGAAGACGAACGCTATCAGCAACTATATCAACAAGGCGCAATTTCCGCCTCCCAACGGGATAGCAAGCGTTTAAACTTGGAAACCGCTCAAAAAACCTTGCAAGAAGCCCAAGCACAGTTAAATCGTACCCAATCAACAAGTCAGCAACAAGTTAAACAAGCCACAGCAACACTCGATGAAATCGCCGAAGTGCGGGGAGTGGATGTAGAAGCCGCTAAAGCAGAAGTCAATCGTGCCGTAGCAGCCATGAATCTGGCAAAAGTTAATCTAGAACAAGCTGAAGTGCGATCGCCCCAAAATGGACAGGTATTTGAGATCCATACCCATCCTGGAGAATTAGTATCAAATGATGGCATTGCAGATATTGGACAAACCAGCCAGATGTATGTCATCGCCGAAGTCTACGAAAGCGATATTAGCAAAGTGCATTCAGGACAGCAAGTGCGAATCTTTGGTGATAACCTCCCGATTGAATTGCAGGGAATCGTAGATCGCAAAGGCTTGCAAGTGCGACGACAGAATGTCATTAACACAGATCCCGTCAGCAATATCGATAACAGAGTAGTAGAAGTCCACATCCGACTAGATGAAACTTCCAGCCAAAAAGCCGCCACCTTAACCAATATGCAAGTTAAGGCAGTAATTGAATTGTGAAAAGGGCATTGGGCATGGGGCATTGGGCAATTGGACATTGGTTATTTCCCTTGTCCCCCTTGTCCTCCTTGTCCCCCTTGTCCCCCTTGTCTCCACTCCCCACTCCCCAACCCCCAGTACCTAATGATGGGATTGCTCAAACAACTGCGACGGCGAACTCCTCTAGGATGGCTGCAATTGAATCATGAAAAAAGCCGTCTTTTAGTGGCATTATCAGGCATTGCCTTTGCGGATCTTCTCATGTTTATGCAGCTAGGTTTTCAGACTGCGCTGTATGACAGTAACACCAGACTACATCGCAGTTTGCAAGCAGACATTGTTTTAACCAGTCCCCAAGCCCGTAACTTAGCAAGCTTGTCTACATTTTCTCGGCGGCGACTTTACCAAGCAATGGATATACCAGGGGTGAAGTCGGCAGAATCAATGTATTTCAACAACACAATCTGGAAGAATCCCCAAACACACCGTGAGACAGGGGTGTTAGTTATCGGCTTTAACCCAGACAAACCAGCCTTTGACTTACCAGATGTTAACCAGCAATTGCAAGCGATCAAAATGCCGGATACCGTCTTGTTCGATCGTGGTGCAAGAGGAGATTATCAAAAAGCGATCGCTCAAATTGACCAAGGTAAAACCCTGACTACTGAAATAGAACGGCGCACAATTACCATTAGTGGCTTATTCCAAGTCGGGGCTTCCTTTGGCTTTGATGGCAACCTGATTACCAGCGATCAAAACTTTTTGCGGCTATTTTCTGGGCGACAGTCGAGCAGTGTCAGTCTAGGTTTGATTCTTCTGAAACCAGGCTATGAACCGAAAAAAGTAGCAGCAATGCTCAAAGCCTACCTCAGAGATGATGTCAGAGTATTAACCCACGCCGAATTTATTGAATTTGAAAATAACTTCTGGAGAACAAATTCCCCAATTGGGTTTATTTTCAGTTTAGGTGTATCGATGGGGTTTGTAGTGGGCACGATCATCGTCTATCAAGTCCTCTCTAACGATGTTAATGCCCACGTTCGAGAATACGCCACCTTCAAAGCAATGGGATATCGCAATTACTACCTACTAGGTGTGGTGCTTGAAGAATCGTTGATCTTGGCAGCATTGGGCTTCTTTCCCGGACTGGGAGTGTCCTTAGTGCTTTATCAACTGACTCGCAGTGCTACAAATTTGCCCATGTACATGACTGCAATTCGGGCATTGCAGGTATTAGTACTGACCATCATTATGTGTACAATTTCCGGTGCGATCGCCACCTGCAAACTCCAAGCCACCGATCCCGCAGATATGTTCTAAAAATTGTCATTTGTCATTGGTCATTTGTCATTTGTTACTCAAAAGGACTAATGACTAAGGACAAATGACAATCATCACGAGTAATCGAGCTATTTATGACTAGCAAACCCGTCATCTCTATTAAAAATCTCGACCACCACTTTGGTCACGGCTCACTCCGCAAGCAAGTTTTATGTAATATCAACTTAGAGATTAATGCTGGTGAAATTATTATCATGACTGGGCCTTCTGGTTCTGGAAAGACTACCTTACTAACCTTAGCGGGTGGGTTGCGTTCTGCTCAATCTGGTAGTTTGCAGGTGTTGGGACGAGAACTTTGTGGTGCTAGTGCTGAAGAACTAGTGCAAGCGCGACGCCATAACGGTTATATTTTCCAAGCACATAATTTGCATGGTAGTTTAACGGCACTCCAAAACGTCAAAATGGCTTTAGAATTGCACAAACATCTTGGGTTAAAAAAGATGCGAGCTAGGTCAGCCCAAATGTTAGAGCAAGTAGGATTGGGAAATCATTTGCATTACTATCCTGATAAACTGTCTGGGGGACAAAAACAACGAGTAGCGATCGCTCGTGCTTTAGTCAGTCATCCTCAAATAATCCTCGCGGATGAACCCACCGCCGCCCTTGACAGTCAATCAGGACGAGATATAGTCAATCTCATGCAAAAACTAGCAAAAGAACAAGGCTGTACCATCTTGATGGTTACTCATGACAACCGCATCCTAGACATTGCCGATCGCATAGTTCAGATGGAAGATGGCATACTCAAGTCAAAAGTAATACTTTCAGCCTAAAGTTAATTAACGTATTCCCTGATTCAGAGTTGATTTATAAAGTAAATCTGAAGTGTGGCGTGGCAGACTCACATTTTTGCCTTAGTATCATAGTTTTTTGGCAACTAAAGCGCTATTCTCAGTAAGTTTTAAAATATTTCCAAATGGTATGTATATAGTTTAATTTATCTTCACTGACTTACTTACCTAGTTTAAGTAATTTCCCCATACCAATTTCAACCTAACAATGTGATATTAGTGTCCAGTTGAAAAAGTGTCCAGTTGATTCCAAGATTTCCTTCAAGTATTATTTATGTAATCACAGTTAAATTTTATGCTCATTGCCAATGTCATACACCTTGGTTATTAGAGTTAAAACCAATTTCCTAAAATTACAGATAAAATGATTTGCCCTTGCAATCCATAAGTACCTGGAGAATTTCCGAAAATTTATGGTTGTCAACAACATCGGCTTCAAACAGGAAACACTAGTGATAATAAGCTAATCTATTTTCCAATACAAGCAAGGGTTTTTGTAGTTCTATGATTATTGAGAATAGCGCTAGTAGTTCAAACAAAAATTTGCTCGGTTTTGATGTCAAAACTTTGACAGCCAATTGCCGTGCAATAAATGTGTTAAAGGGAATATTTGCTGTTCTCCCGATGGCCTTGGCATTACCTGTAGATGCTTTGCAAGTAAAGGTGATTCCAACTAATCCTAAATTAGGGGATACACTCTCGGTGCAGATTAATCTAGATAATCCAGAGAATAGTACAAAACCAACAGTAGCCAGTGGAAAGAATACATACCCAGCCTTTGAAATTGCGCCCAATCAGTATCGGGCTTTTGTTCCCACAACTCCATTAGAAAAAGCTGGAACTAGAACACTTCGGGTTGCGGGGGATGGTCAAGTGCAAAACTTAGCAGTGAATGTGCTTAACCGCAAATTCCCCGTACAACGTATTACTTTGCCACCTGGTAAAGCTGGAGTGGATGCTACAGAGTATGAACTTAAGCGTGTGGCAGCTTTTAAAGCGCTACAAACACCAGAAAAGTATTGGAATGGAGTATTTCTGAAGCCAAATGCAGGGCGGATGAGTACAAACTATGGTGTACGTCGCTACTATAATGGTACATTTGCAAAAGACTACTATCATCGTGGTCTTGACTACGCTGGTGCTGCCGGTTCACCGGTAATTGCCCCAGCCGCTGGGCGAGTTGCTTTGGTAGGTAGGGTATCCCAAGGGTTTCGGATACACGGTAACGTAGTTGGCATTGACCACGGTCAAGGAGTAACTAGTATTTTCATGCACCTGAGTCGTATTAACGTTAAAGAAGGTGATTTTGTGAAAGCTGGTCAACTAATTGGTGCAGTAGGTTCAACAGGTGCTGCCACGGGGCCACATTTACACTGGGGTCTATATGTCAACGGACAATCTGTTGATCCAACACCTTGGCGAACTAAGGTTGTTAACTAGTAGAGGCAGAATTGATCCTGTCTTTGCATAATTTGTGTATTTTTTGCTGAGAATTAGGCAAAATAAATTGGATTGATACCGTCCCTACCAAGCTTTGCCAACATAAATGATGATAAGCGTTATGAGTATCGAAAAAATTGTAGAACAAGCTCTCCAGGATGGTTATTTGACACCAGCTATGGAAGCAGAAGTCGGTAGAATCTGTGATAACGCCTCGGAACTCTCAATTGAAGAGTATATGGCGTTAGATCGCCTGATGGGTGCGTTATTGACTGGTGAGGTAGTGGCGGTACCTCGCAAACAATTCATTAACGTTATGGAAGAATTGGTGCTGACAGAAGCGATCGCCCGAGTCGCAGAAATTGAAGCCACCAGCGAAAGTTCTTTAGATGTCGGGGATATTGCCGCTTACGCTCTCAATCGGCTACCACCTTTGTATGCTACTACAGAAGAGGGTGCTAACTTCCAGCGCCAAACGGCTCAGGCACAACTGCAAGACTTAATTTCTCAACAAATAAGCGAGGCGATTAACCGTTACCTCGATCGACCCAATTTCTTCCCAGAACGGCAAGCATTGGGTAAAAATACTGGCAATGAGGTTGTACGCCAAGTTAGTGCTTTACTCCAAACATACGCGCCTAACTTTGAGCAAAAATTATAATTTTAAGAGTCATTAGTCATTAGTCATTAGTCATTGGTCATTTGTTTTAGACAAAGGACAAAGGACAAAGGACTAATGACTCTTAACTAATTAATCACGTACTAACACTTTTGTCCCTATACTCACTTGCTCATATAACAATCGGACATCAGAATTACGCATTCTTAAGCAGCCGTGGGATACAGCCGTTCCTACCAGGTCAACATCCGGCGTGCCATGAAAGCCAATTTCATTCCGTCCATCTGACCAAAAACCAATCCATCTATCTCCCAAGGGACTATCCGTACCAGCCTCAAATACTTTGCCAGTAATCGGGTGACGCCAGATTGGATAATGTCGCATGTGGATCACCTGGAAAGAACCTGTGGGCGTTTCCCAACCTTTCTTGCCGACAGCAATGGGATAGCTGGCGATCACCTCTTCTCCTGCATATACATAAGTGCGGCGATCGCTTAAATCAACCACCACTTGCGTCTTGACATTTGCCAGCCTACTAGATGGTACTTGTTGGGCTGAAGCCTGAGACCACAGACCTTTTGGCCAACTATCTGCAACTGGATTTTGTCTTTCTACTGGGGCTACCAGTTGCGGCTGAGTTGGTAAGTCGCTTGCTTTAGCTACATTATTCTTAATAATTTGGGGTTTAGTTTGAGGCTTAATGGTAGCAGGCTTGAGTTTAGAAGCCCTACGAATAGCTGCTTTCGCTAGATTCTTCTTAATTATTTGCGACTTAATGGTAGAAGACTTGAGTGTAGAAGCTTTACGAGTAGTTGTTTTAGCTAGATTCTTCTTAATTATTTTTGATTTAGTTTTAGGTTTAATAGCAGAGGACTTTGGTGTAAACGTCCTCTGGGCAGTCGAGCCTTGGGTAACTTCATCAGGTGGCACAGATCCACCCAGCGCAATTTCCCCCAAACTCACTTGGGAAAGATTCTTGTAGACTCCTTCAGTCCGGCTTCCCTTAAGATTGGTTCGGGTAGAATCTCGCCGCATCGAAGTAGATGCAGACTTCTCATACTGCCGTTCCGCCGTACTAATGCGCCAATGGACAGCTAAGGATAAAAATGCTGTGCCAAAACAAAGCAGCATTACCATACGCCCTACAGATTCGTTTCTTACCATTGCCATCGCCTATTGTTTATCCCTGACATATCCAGCCGAGCAATTGGATGAGTTCATCATCCGGTCATCAAAAATTTATCAATACTTATCATTTCCGCTATAAATCTGCCAACACCTCTGGGCAAACTAAGACTATGCAAATTTTCCCAGCGGCAAAACTTCAAGTGAGCAACCTCATTCCTCCAAAGTTTTGAGGGTCGTAAGCCTCTCCTCAGACTTTTTAGTGGAACTCTTGAAATGTAGCAATCAATCATTAATGGTGTAGGTGGATGAAAAACCATGTTTGAAAAACTATTGCTAGCGGTAACAATTACATTTTCCCTCAATTTATTTTTTCAAGTTCGCGTACCAGAGCAACATAACTCTAGTACTGCTTTCGGTCCACAATCAGAACAATCAGCAACTATTCTGGTAACGAAATCAAAAAATTAAATCACCATCTTAGCAACCACAGCAACCTAACTTCCAGAAATTATTACCCGAATTTTAAAGGTATCAAGAAGTTAGAATTACAAAATTTTATCTTCATTTTTATAGCTAAATTTAATTATCTCGAGCAAGCGTATATACCCAGTTGCTAAAAGTACTAAAATGTGCATTAGATCGCGCCTTTGTTCGTTGATAGGTCTTAGGCAACTATGGGAGCAGTATAAGGAAAAGTGGCTCTGCTTATTGCTACAAATATATCCAAAATTGTCTGCTTCAGTGTTCCAGTCATAAATCCGTCACCTGAGCATGGAACTTCTGTACCATTAGCAGGTCTAATAGATAGGGATGATTTAGAGCCAGTACGATCTATGAGTCAATCGATTACTGTATCCTGGTCAACGGTTGATGCAAAGTATCCAGAAGCATCAGTGCAAGTTGACAAACTCCCTAACCACGATTTAATTTTGCGCTGTCAAGCCGGACTGCGACCAGATCGTGCTGCTTTTGCGGAACTATTACGCCGCTATCAAAGTCAAGTCGATCGAGTTCTATACCACTTAGCTCCAGATTGGCCTGACAGAGCCGATTTGGCTCAAGAAGTTTGGATTCGAGTGTATCGGAACATTAACCGATTACAAGAGCCTGCTAAATTTCGGGGCTGGTTAAGCCGCATTGCCACGAACTTGTTTTACGACGAGTTACGTAAACGCAAGCGGGTGATGAGTCCTTTGTCACTGGATGCTCCCCGTTCCTTAGAGGACGGCGAGATGGATTGGGAAATCGCTGGTGATACCCCAGGCCCTGAAGAAGAACTGACAACGAGAGAATTTTACGAGCAATTGCGGGAAGCGATCGCGGATTTACCAGAAGTTTTTCGTACTACCATTGTCCTCAGAGAAATCGAAGGCATGGCTTATGAAGAAATTGCCGAAATCACTGGAGTTTCTCTAGGAACTGTGAAGTCCAGAATCGCCAGAGCTAGATCGAGGCTGCAAGCCCACTTGCAGAATTATCTAGACTCCTAATTTTCTTAATTTACAGTATCTTGCTTCTGCCCAATGGCAGAATTTAAGCATAGATTAAAAATTACTAGAAAGACGTAGATTGTTTCTGCCTAAAGGTAGAAAATTGGCTAATTCTCCCAAAATTCCCGCCCAGTTTACCCGTGTATGAATTGGTAATAATGTTAAGATGACTACTGATTCTCAGTTTTACGACCGTTCTCCTTTGCAACTTCCTCAAGATTTGTCAGATGGAATGGCCAAGCATACCAATGAATCAACGGGTCTTATGGATATGGTGAAGCGCGATCGCTTCGAGTTATTGAGTGCTTACCTCGATGGTGAAGTCACAGCCACCGAACGCAGGCAAGTAGAAGAATGGCTGGCAAATGATGCCTCAGTTAAATGTTTGTATGCCCGACTGTTAAAACTGCGCCAAGGTTTGCGGACGCTCCCAGTGCCAGCAGCCCAACAGTCGCCAGAAGAAACAGTTCAGCAAGTATTGACACGTTTGCGCCGCCGCTCCCGTTTAAACTGGATAGCGGCAGGTGCAGCTGTTGCTGCTTGTGCGATCGGTGCAATATCTGGCTTAGTAGGTGGTGGTTCGATGGTGCCGCAACTGGCGCAACAACCACAAAGAGAACCGATACAAACGTCCTCAGCGTCTATAGTTCCCCCTTCCCCGCTGATGGTGGGACTAAATAACCCGGTAATTGAAATTCCGAAAGCAGCAGTAGCCTCTCCAGAAAATTCAATTTATCAGGTTCAGCCGCAACGACACGACCCCAAACAGGACATAAACTAATCGCAAAGTTTACAGTTCAAAACTGTACTCTAGGGTTAAACCACAGCCGCTCCACCAGCCGCTAGGTTGGAGTAAACCTCCTAATTGCTCAACTTGTTCTAGAGTCATTAAATAAACCCAAGCCCAACTATAAGAGAGCGACTGTGGCTCATAAACCTCGATAATTTGTCGATTATAGAGGTTTTCTGGTGTTTGTCTATTGGGCTGGTAATCTTCCAGCACATCTAGCTCATTTAAAATCTTTGGGTAGGAAAAAGAAAGTAAATATCCGTAAACTTGGCTATTCCCTAGCGTCATCGCTGGGTAGCCCATTGGCAGAGCAAATAATTTGCCTTGTACAATGGCTGTTTTGACATCAACTACTTTGCCAGCACAGTATCTTTTATAGTTAGCTTCACCTGGCTTAAGCGTGCCGTAGACAAAAACCCGTACTAAATCAATAAATTTTAGATTTGATTCAACCATCGCCTATTTTAACCATCTAACTTGACAGCAATCAAAACCTATGATTTTGAATACCTCTAGATATCAGTTCTAGAGATATTTTTGTTTACTCAGATTAATAGTTAAACAATTAAGTACTACTCTTGCCCTTTATTCCTATCTAACTTCTCTTGAATAGCTTCTTTACAAAATTCAGGAGGGTTATGTTGTTGCTGCACTTCCTCTTTCATTGTCTTAGTCATGCGTATATTCATTTTCTCGGTCAGTGGCTCCTCTCTATCAGTAGTAAATTTTTTTAAATTTTCTGGATTTCCTTTAGGATTAGCCATTGTTGAGAGATGAGATGAATTCACCCACTGATGAGCAAGCAGCACTGATTAAGCTGACGATGGAAGGCAAAGCTATGAGCTATCCTGACAGATACGACCAAGAAAATTTGCTTAACTTGCACAAAGCTAAGATACACCTTGAAATGGCTATCGGATTGCTAACCCAGTAAATCAGTTTAGAACCAAATACATCTAGTCCCCAGCATCCTAAGCTTAGGGACTTTTTTATGCACTATATACCTAAACTTGTTGAACTTTAGGGATATAAGATAGATAGAAATAGGGGGTAGAAAGAAATAGTAAATTGATTTTGTAAATTAAATTAGAAAATTACTAGACAGATAATTCCCTTAACATAGTGGTTCAAATGTACTAGTAAGCAAATGCTAGAAAATTAGTAGAAATAAAGTGTAACAGGCATGAAACCATTGGAAATACGTGATTCTGTAGATTCCCGATATAACCCAGCAGCAATTGAGGAAAAATGGCAAAAAACATGGGTAGAACTTGGCTTAGATAAGACACCGACAGTTAGCAACAAGCCAAAATTCTATGCTCTTTCCATGTTCCCTTATCCATCGGGCAGCCTACACATGGGTCACGTCCGTAATTATACGATTACCGATGTGATTGCCCGCCTTAAACGAATGCAAGGGTATCGGGTAATACACCCAATGGGTTGGGATGCTTTTGGCTTGCCAGCAGAAAATGCCGCCATTGACCGTGGTGTACCGCCAGCTAAATGGACTTATCAGAATATTACCCAGATGCGGCAACAATTGCAGCGTCTCGGTTTATCTATTGACTGGGAATGCGAACTCGCTACCTGTTCGCCAGATTATTACAAGTGGACGCAATGGATTTTCTTGCAGTTTTTGCAAGCGGGTTTAGCTTATCAAAAAGAAGCGGCTGTAAACTGGGACCCGATCGATCAAACTGTACTAGCAAATGAGCAAGTTGATAACGAAGGACGTTCTTGGCGCAGTGGAGCAATAGTTGAGCGCAAATTATTACGCCAGTGGTTTTTCAAGATTACCGACTATGCTGAAGAATTACTCAACGACTTGCATCAATTGACAGGTTGGCCGGAACGCGTCAAGTCTATGCAGGCAAACTGGATTGGCAAATCTACAGGCGCTTACTTAGAATTTCCCATTATTGGGATAGATGAAAAAATTGGAGTGTACACCACACGCCCAGATACAGTTTATGGTGTTAGCTATCTAGTGTTAGCACCAGAACATCCTTTAACAAAGCGCGTCACTACAAAAGAACAACAAGCAGCGGTAGAAGCCTTTTTTAAAGAGGTTTCTAATCAAAGTGAGTTGGAACGTACTGCTGAAGACAAACCTAAGCGGGGTATACCCACAGGTGGTAAGGCAATTAACCCATTTTCAGGGGAAGAAGTGCCGATTTGGATTGCTGATTATGTACTGTATGAGTATGGTACTGGAGCAGTGATGGGTGTACCGGCACACGATGTCCGGGATTTTAAGTTTGCCAAAAATTATGATTTGCCAGTTGATTTTGTCATAGCTTCCCCAGATGATGTTGCAGGTTTTGACTTAACTCCAACATCAGAGAATGATGAAGTCACACAACTCATCCAAATTGAATATAACCAGGCATACACTGAACCAGGAATTTTAATTAATTCTGGGGCTTTTACTGGTATGACTTCCACTGATGCTAAACAAGCAATAATTGAATACGCCGAACAACAAGGTTTTGGTAAAGTACGGGTGCAATATCGCTTGCGGGATTGGTTGATTTCACGGCAACGTTACTGGGGCGCACCGATACCTGTAATTCACTGTCCCAACTGTGGGATAGTACCAGTTCCCGATCGAGATTTGCCAGTACAGTTACCGGAAGAGGTGGAATTTACTGGACGTGGTGGTTCACCTTTGACTCAGTTAGAGAGTTGGGTAAATGTACCTTGTCCAACTTGTGGCACTCCAGCAAAGCGGGAAACTGACACGATGGATACTTTTATTGATTCCTCGTGGTATTACTTGCGCTTCCCTGACGCTAAGAATGAACAACAAGTTTTCGATTCTAGTAAAATAAACGACTGGATGCCAGTTGACCAGTATGTGGGTGGGATTGAACACGCAATTTTACATTTGTTGTATTCGCGGTTCTTTACTAAGGTACTACGGGACAGAGGCTTGTTAAACTTTGATGAACCCTTCCAACGCCTCTTAACTCAAGGTATGGTACAGGGTTTAACTTATCTAAATCCTAATAAGGGTGGGAAAGATAAATGGATTCCTTCTAATCTAGTAAATTCAGCCGACCCCCGTGACCCCCAAACAGGCGAACCACTGCAACGCCTCTACGCTACCATGTCTAAATCAAAGGGCAACGGTGTAGCGCCAGAAGATGTAATTTCCAAATACGGTGTAGACACAGCGCGGATGTTCATCTTGTTCAAAGCGCCGCCAGAAAAAGACTTGGAATGGGATGAAGCCGATGTGGAAGGACAATTCCGGTTTTTAAATCGGGTTTGGCGTTTGGTAACAGATTATATTGCGGCTGGGGTATCCCATAAAAAACCCCAATCTGATTTAACTAAGGCAGAAAAGGAATTGCGGCGGGCGATTCACACGGCGATTCAAGCAGTGACAGAAGACGTGGAAGACGAATATCAATTCAATACTGCTATTTCAGAATTGATGAAGTTGAGTAATGCCTTAACTCATGCTGACGGCAAAAATTCACCGATTTACGCAGAAGGTATTCTCACTTTGGTGGTTTTACTAGCACCATTTGCACCACATATTGCTGATGAATTGTGGCATTTATTGGGTGAAAGTGATTCAATTCATACTCAAACTTGGCCATCATTTGACCCTGCTGCTTTGGTAGCTGATGAAATTACTCTGCCGATTCAGATTAATGGCAAAACTCGCGGCGCAATTCAAGTACCAGCACAAGCAGATAAAGCAGCGTTGGAGAAATATGCTCGTGAATCAGAAATTGCCCAGCGTTACATCGAAGGTAAAGAGATTAAAAAGGTAATTGTGGTGCCTGGAAAGTTGGTGAATTTTGTAGTTAGCTAAGTACAGTTTTGCATAAAATCGTGGCAAATTGAGAGTTGAAATTTAAACGCAGATGCGCTTCTCTACGAGACGCTACGCGAACGCCTTACCATAGGGAATTCGCTACGAATTAATGAAATCTTGTACTTAGCAATTGATAAAATTGTAAATTTAGCCTGACAAAACATCAGAGGATTTACATCCGTGACACTCAAAGAGTTAGAACAACAACTTCTTGCCCTCAGTCCTGATGAAAAATTGCAGGCTATACAGTTATTTGCTCAAAGTCTTGGCAACAATTGGCAAGGAATTGAAAAAACTCCTAGAGTTTGTGGTGGAGAGGCTCGCATCGCTAAAACTCGTATTCCTGTTTGGGTACTTGTGGAAGCTCGCGGTCTTGGATATAGTGATGCTGACCTTTTGACGAGCTATCCAACTATTACAGCTACAGATTTAGCTAATGCTTGGGTATATGCAGAAGCTCATCCCGATGAAATCGAATTGGCAATTGAGCGTAATGAGGTAGCCTAATCAATGGCACGGTTTTACGCAGATGAGCAGTTTCCCTTTCCAGTTGTAGAATTATTACGCGCTTTGGGGCATGATATTTTGACAGTTCAAGAAGCAGAAAATGCAGACAAGGTATACCTGATGAGGAAGTGCTAGCATTTGCCATAAGTCAAGAACGCTCAATATTAACTATCAACAGAGTTGATTTTATCCGTTTGCATCGTCGTGATTCTAACCACTTCGGTATTTTTGTTTGCACGAATAATCGTAATTGGCAACAATTTGCAGCACGGATAGATGAGGCTGTGGCAAAAGAAGAACCTTTGCAAGGAAAACTAATTCGTGTGGTACGTCCAGTAACTTAACAAGGTTTTGATGGTACGCACAAATGCTTGAGTTATCAAGTATATGTTGCAACAATTTTTATAACAGTAGGTTCCTTCTTTGGTATATGTGTATTTAAAAACATCTATCCGATTGTCCAGAGAGTTGGACTGTTTTATTTATACACAAAAAAGCGCTTGAGAATTTTGCTTACTCAAGCGCTTTTCCGTAAAAGCTTATACCAACTCACTCGTTTGATGCAACATTTGAAATCTGCAACACTCCCTACTGAGGGAGTATTACGGGGATAACTTGTGACAAACATGTGGTGAAATGGTATCACTCCTTGCACTAACTAAGAATATCTCTTTTGTAAGAATACCGGGGATCTGGTGAGTGACACTTTATGAACTGAACACTAGTTAAAAACGACTCACCGTGAATAGTAACTAAGGAGACTAAGCACGATTGTAGCAATTTTGTAAGTATAGTATAAAAACTTATAGTTTATTACTACCCGCCGCCGACATTGCTTACTACTAAGTGCAGTATCAAAAAGTGCAGCAATTAGTAGCATAGATATCTCAACTTCTGCGTCAAATTAGTCGCAATCAAATAACCTAGAAAAGGCTTGGATATTGGTATCAAAGCGATTTTGACTCAAATAAATCATAAACGAAGGTATTGTTTAGAGAATGGCAACCCAAGAACAAATGTTTGATCCAAATAGATTGAAAAGTTTGGGTTGGGTATCTTTTATCTCTTAGCAAATGGTAACATCCAAGTCTTCTGTATAGTGTAGTGAGTTACTTCTTTCATGGAAGCAAAACACAACTTTTTCAGTGACAATTACCGCGATGTTCAAAACGATTTCGTGTTTTTCTATAAAAACAACTGAGGTGGATTATGGGTAGATTTTAAGAATTTATCGTACCTATGCCTCATCTAGATAGATGTTTCATCCTTGGCTAAAATAGCCGTTCGCCTACGAGCAGACACCTTAACCTGGCGTCTAGGTGTGTGGTAAGATTGCCTGGAACAGAGGTTTTATCTGAGTTGGAGTCTGGTATAAATTGCAAAGGTCAAGCTGACCGATCGTTACACTCCCACAATACTTTTCCTATAAATTTGGAAAATATACAACAATGTTGGTGACAATCTGAGTGGAATTTGTAGATGAATATCTAGGATTTGCTATCAGACTTAACCGACTTCCCACAATTTTGACTTTTATTTGACTTTTAGGATAGAAACATGAACGATAAGCTGATGCTGATGATTCCAGGCCCTACACCGGTGCCAGAAGCTGCCTTACTGGCATTAGCCAAGCATCCGATTGGGCATCGTACTAGTGAATTTAGCAACATATTGGCAGAGGTGACAGAAAACCTCAAGTGGCTGCACCAAACTCAAAGTGATGTGCTGACGCTGAATGTCAGTGGTACGGGTGCTGTAGAAGCGGGAATAATTAATTTTCTCTCTCCAGGCGATCGCATTTTAGTTGGCTCTAATGGTAAATTTGGCGAACGCTGGGTAGAAGTCGGTCAAGCCTACGGTTTGAATGTAGAAGAAGTTAAGGTGGAATGGGGAAAACCCTTAGACCCCGCAGTATTTGCCGAAAAACTCCAAGCAGATACCCAAAAGCAAATCAAAGCTGTAATTATTACCCACAGTGAAACCTCGACGGGTGTGTTGAATGACTTAGAAACCATCAACCGCCACGTTAAAGAACACGGTGAAGCTTTAATTATCGTTGATGCCGTTACTAGCTTGGGTGCATTCAATCTACCCGTGGATGCTTGGGGCTTAGATATCGTCGCTTCTGGTTCCCAAAAAGGTTATATGATTCCGCCGGGATTGGGTTTTGTTTCTGTCAGTGCCAAAGCTTGGGAAGCTTACAAAACTGCGAAGCTACCAAAATATTATTTGGATTTAGGCAAATATCGCAAAGCCACAGCCAAAAATACAACTCCATTTACTCCGCCTGTGAACTTGATCGTAGCGTTACACACCACGTTGCGAATCATGAAAGAGGAAGGCTTGGAATCAATCTTTGCTCGACACGAACGCCTGAAGAATGCTACCCGCGCCGCCATAAAAGGGTTAAATTTACCTTTGCTTGCAGCAGATAATTCTGCTAGTCCGGCGATTACAGCTGTAGCACCACAGGGGATTGAACCCGATAAGATTCGGTCATTGATGAAAAAACGCTTTGATATTGCCCTAGCTGGTGGTCAAGATCATTTGAGCAATAAAATTTTCCGTATTGGTCACTTGGGTTTTGTGAGCGATCGCGATATCCTTAGCTGTATAGCATCCTTAGAAGTTACCCTCACAGAACTTGGCTACGAAGATTTCACCCCTGGTTCTGGCATAGCAGCAGCAGTTAAAGTGTTTAGTCAGTCCTGAGTAATAAATCAAAAGAGCGAGTTAAATTATCAACTCGCTCTTTTGATTTGTATATAGAGTAGAAACCTTTGCATAAGGTAGAGTTGATGTCACATACCTCAATCCTTTTAAATAACACCAAGTTGCCCTAGATAGTATTATTTGCTTTGAAGAAAGTCGTACTGTATCTTTGACACCAAACAAGACTAACTTTGGCAACTTAGTATCATCCAAAATTGGCATAAATAGTATTGTTTGAGATTCTGCTAATATGCATTTGGTAGAAACTTTTAAGTCAAAGTCTAAAAACTACAAGCCAAAATTGCTATAACCTACGCCGTCTCTAGCCAATCATAAATTTGTTCTAATTGCTCTAGAGTAACTAACCCATATTGCCAAAGAATCATTGCCAAAGGACCTGGGTCTTGCTCCCGATGCCGAAGTGCCACCGCTAGTGATGCTGTGGAAATTGCCAAATCTTCTTGCAAAAAATGAATTAGCCGAGAATATTTTGATGGTGACATTTGTATCTCACCTCCTTGTGCAGAATGTATTGTCATATATCAGTTCACCATTACTCGGTAGACAGTAGCTAGTATTTCATCTGTGACTGTGCCGTTTTCGGCCATACACCCCAGCACAGTTTTTGTTAATCTGCCTTCAACAGAGGCTTCTTATAGATGGTCTGAGAAATAAAATTCTCATACAAATCATTCGTTAGCTTATTAAGCAGTATTTTTACTTAATTAAATTGGCTTCATCTTATTTACCTTTGTGTTTTATTTAATTACACAGGTAGTAATAAAGATTCCATAGCCTATACTCTCTTATTGGCGACTATTTACACTTACGCCCAAGGGAATATTTTTGAGACTAAACCTGAAAACTGCGATTTCAGGTTTGAGACAGTAGAATTTTACATTATTACCACAGTTTTTAAATAGTAGCGTTACAAGTGCTGTTTGACCACATACAGTGACATTTTTTACAAAAAAAACATATATTTCGACCGTATAGGCTCTCAACCGAGTAATTACCCAAGTTTTTATCTCCGCAAAGCACTAAAGTTTCAAAACTCAATTTTGAGAATATCGCCCACTTTCAACTTCAATTCGGCAGCTCTTCCAGAACGAAGTTCAATCACCTTATCGATTGGTGTATTGGGGCCATAGGTAGGACAAGGCTCACTTGTACAAGGAGGCGCAGCAGCCTGAATATATTTAACTACACCTTTATGTAGAAATACCATGTCCAGGGGTACAGGTACATTCTTCATCCAGAAACTGACTGGTTGTGCTGAAGGGAATCCAAACAGCATCCCCCGGTCATCTGGTAAAGCTGGTCGATACATCAATCCCATCGCTTGCTGTTTTGGCGTCTGCGCTACCTCTAATTGAATCGTTGTACCATTAGGCACAATGGCTTTAGCGGAAATTGGTAGTTTTTGACCTAAACTCTCTGGTGCTGGAGTTTTAGAATCAGAGGTGGGGCTAGGAGATTTAGCAGTTGTTGGCACAGAACAACCCATCAGAAAAATACTCAGCACTATCGAGAGCAAACTTAGCCGACGAGTCATATAGCTTTTCGATTTTGTTATTTAGACTTCAATTTTACAGTGTTGTAGGCAGAAAAACCCCTTGGCTGGAAGGCACTAGCACCCAAATTTACATTCCCAATCCGAAACTGGGAATGAGGCAAGGAAATAGGCAAACTCCCGCTATAGTATACTAGGATTCTCTTAAAACGTACCCTACGCCTCGCACTGTTTGAATCAGGCGCTTTTGACCTTCATCTTCGATTTTTAACCGCAAGTAACGGATGTACACTTCAATTACATTTGACTCACCCAGAAAGTCGTAACCCCAAACATTTTCTAGAATTTGTTCGCGGGTTAACACTTCACGGGGATGTTCCATTAAGAATTTTAATAGTTCAAATTCCTTCATTGTCAAGTCAATTGGTCGCCCGTTGTGTATGGCACGGCGAGTTGCTATGTCTAAAATTAAATCCCCAAAGCGTAATTGCTCTGTGGTATCTACATCGGGTTTCAAGTAGAGGCGAATCAATTTCAAAAAGTCTTCTGAGCGGTAAGGTTTGAGGATGTAATCATCCGCTCCAGCTTCTAGACAAGCTACACGATCGTCAACTGTATCCCTTGCCATTAAAATCAATACAGGCGATCGCATACCAGTGCTTCTCATATTTTTGCACAATGAGAGTCCTGATTCTCCTGCTAGCATCCGGTCTAAAACAATTAAAGCAGGTTGGCGATCGCGACAGTGTTGTAAACCACTCGTTGCGTCATGAGCCAAAATTGATTCATAACCGGCCTCTTGCAAATCGCAAGAAAGCTGATTTGCAAGGCTCTCATCGGTTTCAATCACCAAAACACAAGGACTTTGAGCAACTGTCATAACAATTTGGGATATTGGATTTGGGATTGTAAAGATATTCCAAAGAAAATTTTTACATCAGTTATAAAGTGCAATTACGAGCTTTTAGTGATGTAGCAATCCTGATTTGACACGATGTTAAGGATGTTTTAGCACGTTCAGGTGTCAGCTATCGAATTCTCGGATGCAATCTTAATAACTAACTCCAAATTCCATATCCATACCAGTAATTCTGGAAGGAAATCAGCTTTCTTGGGCATGGGGCATAGTAGCAGAGGAGAAGTTACACTAAGTTTTTACCCTCTGCCCCTCTGCTTCTTGTGCCCAATGCCCAATGCCAAATGCCCAATGCCCAACGCTCAATAACTATGGCAATTCTACCGAAGTTGGTTTAGCGATATGTGGCAAACCCCAACCTAATTTTTCTCGCAAAATTCGGAAAAACTCAGGCGGTTGCAGGCGAATAAATCGGGCACTATATTGCGATCGCTCCATATATACTCGATCTTCTGGTAAGATATAGCACCCCCCATTGCCATCTACCACCATCACCAGCCGAGGAATATTGACTGGGTAGATATTGACCGATTCAGTATCTGGAAAGACCAATGCTCTAGAAGCTAGGGAATGAGGACAAATGGGTACTAATTGTAAAACAGGTACGCCAGGAGTCACCACCGGGCCACCAGCACTCAATGAGTAAGCTGTAGAACCAGTAGGCGTAGAAACAATCACACCATCTGCGGCAATATCTACTGGCGCATGATGCCCTATGGCAATTTCAAAATGGCACATAGAGGTCAAAGGTTCCCGGTGTAGCACCATTTCATTCAGGCATAGGGCTTCCCATAGCACTGAATCATCCCGAAACACTTTGACATTGAGCATTGCTCGTTCTTCAATTTCATACTCACCTGCCATTGCCTGTTCTAGTGCTTGGGGCAATTGATTCAGGAAAGTTTCCGTTAAAAATCCCATGTGGCCGGTATTCACTGTTAGCAGTGGAATACCACAAGGGGCTACTTGACGAGACGCTGCCAGAACAGTGCCGTCTCCCCCTAATACCACTGCAAACTCCATATCTGAATCAAAACCAGGGGGTGTCAGACCGTCAATGGGGGTGTGGCACACAGGACTCTCCGGGTTAGGGTAGCCCAATATCCCACCGATACTCGATGTGATACATACATTCCAACCGGCTGCGGTTAGCTTGTCTTTCAACTCAATAGCGACACGGCCCGCTATCGGTTTAACGTCATTGTAGATAATGCCTGCTTTCGGCACACTCAAATATCCAAGTTTAGGCGATGCTCTGTATTATGTAATCGTTACACATTTTGGTCATGTAGTCATTAATCTAGAGTCAAAGATCCAGAGTCTAGGGTTTTACGACTAATGTCTGTTTCGTAATGACTATTGACTATTAGCTTTTGAAGACTGTTTAAAAGGAGTTTTTTTAGGTTTTTGCTTTTTATTTTTATTTTTCTGGTAGTCTACTTCTTTGAGTTTCTTCATTATTCGGCTGAAGTACTCTTGGAGATAACTTTCTAGGGTTGTGGTTTGTTGCGGATCTAAACCAAACACTGTGTATACTTCATCCATTGAAGCATTTAACTGTTTACCACTAGCCAATACTTCTGTAAAGGCTAGCCTGTCTGCTACGTTCCATCCCCACTGAAAGAATCGCATTATGCCCCGTACAGCACGCAGTAAGTTTATTGGCATCCGCGTTACTCTGGCATCTTTTCCAGATAAGCGTTCGCACAGGTTGATAATTTCTTCTGCACTCCATGCACGAGTACCGACTACAGGAAAAGCTTGGTTTTCCGTTTCTGGTACACTTAATGCCCGGATTGCAAACTTAGCAATGTCCTGAGTGTCCATATAGGCGATGGGAGAAGAATTACCTGTTACCCAAACTGGCTGTCCTTCCAGAATGGGAATCCCATACTGACCAATTAAACCTTGCATAAACCCAGCTAGCCGCAAGATGGTATAGTTCAACCCTGACTCAGCCAAGAATAGTTCTGTACACCGCTTAATTTCCATTAGCGGCACTTCTGGGTATTTATCAGCATCTAAAATTGAAAAGAAGATAAAACGCTCGACACCCGCGGCTTTTGCTGCTTGAATCAATGCTACTTTGCCTTCCCAGTCCACTTGTTTGATACTTAGTGAATCTGTAGGGCGAGAGGTTGAGGCATCAATAACTTGGGTTACACCAACTAAAGCTTCCGCTAGGGTATCGGGGTAACGTAAATTTCCAGGGACGAGTTCTGCTCCCCATTCTTTAAGGAAAGCTGCTTTTTTACTGCTGCGGACAAGACAGCGTACTTTATATCCCTCATCGATAGCACGACGAGCCACTTGTCTTCCTAAGGTGCCAGTGGCACCGACGATTAATAAAGTCATCAGGGTTGTAATAAATTTTAATGTTTTATGAAAAGAATGTTATCAGAATAACCTATGCAAACAAAAGTTTACATCTTTTCTCAGAAAATCAATTTATTTGGATGGACTCATGAAAAAATAGCTGTCCGATTAACGGACAAGCTTTTTTCTCATTTCGATGAAAAAGGGAGTAGGGAGTAGGGAATGGGGAGAATAATAACTCTTGTACAGACGCGATTAATCGCGTCTCTACTTCTAAGTCAGCACTCAATTATTCTTCTGTGCCTTGAATTTTCAGTAACAACGCGCCTAAGCCCCAGCCTACGAAGATTAAACCGAAAGACAATAGAGCTGCATTCAAAATTTCGCCGCCCATTAGTGTGATTCTCCTTATGCAAATTGGTGTGTAAACTAGGTCTACCAGAAGCTTTTCAACAGTTGCTAGGATTAGACCTGTGTAAACAATTTTAAACTAGTTTAGCAGCTAATCCTTACTGGCTTGGGGGGTAATCCCCATTCTTGGTAGAAGGGAAGATGGGTAAATTGGAACATTTTGATGATAATAATTATGAAGAATTTTTATGTATCAAAATAATCAAGGTGGTTTAATAAATTTTGTGAAAAAGAATCGTCCGCGTTTGGCGCTGACGCTCGGAGATCCGGCGGGAATTGGGCCGGAAGTGATTTTGAAAGCTTTAGCCGATCCAGAAATTCGTCAAAAATATGACGTTACAGTAGTGGGTAACGGAGATTTGCTGGCACAGATTTATTACAAACTGAATTTAACTGAGAATTTAGTAGCTTTGGCAAATCCAGATGAGTTGTCAGTCAGCGATGTGCAGTTGGATGGAAAAATTAAAGATCGAATTATTTCAGGAATAGGTAATGCAGCCAGTGGTGCGGCTAGTTTCGCGTATATGGAATATGCGATCGCTCAAACACTGGCTGGTAAATTTGATGGTATTGTCACAGGGCCGATCGCTAAATCTGCTTGGAAGGCCGCAGGATATAATTATCCAGGGCAAACAGAACTTTTAGCACAAAAATCAAGTGTTGACCGTTTTGGGATGTTATTTGTAGCGCGATCGCCTCATACTAATTGGACACTCCGCGCCTTACTTGCAACCACACATATCCCCCTACGTCAAGTAGCCGATGTATTGACACCGCAGTTGTTGACACAAAAACTGGATTTGCTGGTGGAGTGTTTAGAGAAAGATTTTGGTATATATAGAGGGAGAATTGCGATCGCCGGTTTAAATCCCCACAGTGGCGAACAGGGACAACTTGGACACGAAGAACAAGATTGGTTAATTCCCTGGTTGGAGCAAGAGCGGCAAAACCGACCACAATTGCAGTTAGATGGCCCGATACCGCCAGATACGATGTGGGTTAAACCTGGTCAAGCTTGGTATGGAAATTCTTTAGTACAAAATCCAGCTGATGGCTACTTGGCACTTTACCACGACCAAGGCTTAATTCCTGTAAAGCTAATGGCGTTCGATCGGGCAGTTAATACTTCTATAGGTCTTCCTTTCGTTCGCACTTCACCCGATCATGGCACAGCGTTCGATATTGCAGGTAAAGGAATCGCTGATGCTACGAGTATAAAAGCAGCAATACATTTAGCCGCTGAGTTAGTTAGTCAAAGATTGGCTAAGAAAAATATAGCACAAGCCAACGTGGTTAGGACATTAACAGATGATAAAACTTAGACACAACAAGACTTTTCACCCAATCCCCAGTCACCAGTCCCCAGTCCCTTGCTATAATAAATAATTTTTAAGTGCAGCTTTGCTTAAAATCTTCAAGACACGACCAAATCAGTTCTGAATATGGTTCAGTTAAGCATTTCTTTTTTATTTCGGTGTTATTTGCACTTTTGTGGTAGCCATAAAAACTAGTATTCTAGTCGGGTGCTTCAAACTTATAACCATAGCCTCGCACAGTTTTGATAAACTCCGGTATGCTGGGGTCGACTTCCATCTTTTTGCGAAGTTGACCAATATGTACATCAACTACCCGGCCATCTCCTACGTAGTCGCAACCCCAGATTTTTTGGATTAGCTGTGGACGACTCCAAGCTTGATTAGGATGACTTGCCAAAAAATGTAAGATATTAAATTCTAGTGCTGTTAAGGGAAGAGTTTTATCGTTAAGTGTTACCTCGCGACCCTCTGGATTAATTACTAGCTGCTTGAAAACGATACGTTGTGTTGGGGAGGGATTGATGTAGCGTATCCGCCTCAAAAGAGCTTCTACTCTAACTTCAACTTCTGCAAGACTAAATGGTTTAGTCATGAAATCATCAGCACCTGCGCTTAAGATTTTAATTTTATCAGCCTCGTCAGTCCTACTAGTCAGTATTAGCACTAAAACATTAGTACGACTCTGCATTTCTTGGCAAAGGCTATAACCAGTAACATCCGGCAAATTCCAATCCAGAATTACTAAAGCTGGGTTGAATTGCTCAAACAACGATAAAGCAGTCCTACCATCTGCTGCCGACTCTATTTGATATTTCCGACTTAAAAAACGATAGACAAGATTTCGCACGCCGAAGTCGTCATCAACGATCAGAATTTTGGGAGTAGTAGTAGCAGTAACCATAACCATAATGCTATCTATTTGTAGATTGGGCGATTTGCTGTTGTGCCAGCTTTACGTGTTTCTGTTGAGTACCACCGCTACTGTAGTACTTGTGTACATTTAATTTTCCATGAAGCCGATCGCAACCTCAGCCACGATAGTGCCAATAAAATTTATAATTATGGCATGATTTTTGCATAATTTTGAATTTGTATTGTATAATGTTAAATTTTTAAGTTTTGAATAAGTGTAATTAAAAACCATCTCCGTAACCGCAAATAGTCAAAAGACACATCCAGAAGCGACGGTAATTGCTACAAATTTAAAAGAGTAACGCACTCCCTGGTTAATTAGGTCTCTACAAAGGCTGAGAAACTAACTTATCAGCCAATCTAGATTCTCAACTCTTACTTACTCGACTGTACTATAACCAATAGGTATGTTCTCTTGAAGAAGGTCTACGAAAATCTACCCTGGTGCATTTACATGTAGCTGCCCTCTTAAGCATATACTATACTACAAGTTTCAGCCTGAGCTATGACAAAAAGACTGAAAGCATCACCAGAAGGTATATAGGGCGTCAAAACCAGCTTTAACAGACAAAAGCAATAGCAACAAGAATTGCTCTAGCAATATTATGATGTCAATAACTTGCTAGGAGCTTGTTTCAATAGTACTGCTGACAGCAGAATTAAGAAGTAAAACACCTTTTGTATTTGGGTAAGTATCTAAGCATAAATAAATTTAAAGTTTGTAGTTAGGACTTTAGTCCTAATAATCCTTGCTCTGAGCGATAAATCGCTCACTACAAACTAGAAGTTTCTTTGATATTTAATTATGTCTACCTACTTAACAGATTTCACTTATGTACCTCACAAACTTCTAATCTGCTGTATATAAGTCTACAAGTTTGGCAGGAAATGAAGAGAAATTATTATTAGCGATCGCTGTTAGTAAAAAGGTATCAATTACTATTTTATTGCTAAATGTTTTTTATTTAAAACTAATATTTTATCGATTGATGAGGAATTCAGTAAAAGCTCAAATATCTAAATAACTAAAATATCAAAAAAAGATAAACTTTAAATATATTAAATTAAATTTAAAGAAAATATTGTCTATTCATACTCTCAAAGGGCATTATTTACAATTGATTAATTGGTTGATTTTCGGAAAAATACTCGTCTATCTGAGGAGAGAGTTTGAAAATATTCATACCAGAGAAAGATCAATTGAATATCTTCAGTTCGCTAAATTACTATTAACATCGTCAGCAAGGAAAAATTATGGTTAATAACTTAGTCGGCGGCATCATTCCTCCACAACCACCAATAGAAGCACAAACTGATGCTCATATCCTAAAGAGTCGTCTGGAATGGGGCGAACCAGCTTTTACAATCCTGGATGTGCGCGATCGCGCTACCTTCAACGAAGGTCACATCATGGGGGCAATGCCAATGCCAGCAGATGAATTGGTAGAGCGTGCAGTAGCTTCTTTAGATAAGAGCCGTGACATTTACCTTTACGGTGATAATGAACAAGACACTGCCCAAGCCGCACAACAACTGCGTTCTAATGGATTTGAGCATGTCTCCCAACTCAAAGGTGGTCTTGGCGCATGGAAGGCGATCGGCGGCCCAACAGAAGGTATTGTTGAATCAAAAACTGCCGCAGGTGCAGATGAGTACAATGTTGTAGATCGGCTAAAAAACCACGAAGAAAATCTGCAAAAGGGCGGTACTAGCGTCACGGATTCCATTAAACAGGGAGCAAGTAACCTTAAGGAAGGCATTCAAGAAGGAGCAAGTAACCTTAAGGAAGGCATTCAAGAGCAAGCAAATAACCTCAAGGAAGGCGCTCAAGAGCAAGCAAATAACCTCAAGGAAGGCGCTCAAGAGCAAGCAAGTAACCTCAAGGAAGGCGCTCAAGAGCAAGCAAGTAACCTTAAGGAAGGCATTAGTGAATCTACTTCTAGAGACACCAATGATTCCAATGTTGGCTCTTAGGTAAAAAATACAGCAGAATTCAGAATTCGGGAGCAAAGCCAAAGACGCTCCGCCAAGGCGTCAGAATCCAAAAGTAAAAGAGGCTTTATATATACCCGGCTTTGAGACTAACCTTTGTGTATTCCACTAACTTGAAATCTGCTGTAATTTAGTATAAGGGTTTGTAGTAAGCACTTTAGTGCCTGGGAAAAAATAACGACTTTAGTACTTACTACGAACCTGCTTATCTATCAATTTCAACTTGACATATAACTAGTAGGAATTGACGATCAATAAAAATTTCTTGTCACTATTCCCTATTCGATTAGTGTTCAAATAGATCCTTGAATTGCAATAAATCTAAGGAAACTATAGTTGGTAGAAACTCAAAACATTCTTGAGCAATTTGCCAACGTTCTTCTCGTTTCAGCATTTGTATTAACTTCTGCTGCACACTAAGTAAATAGCGTACATCGTTGGCAGCATAGCTTAGTTGAGCTTCAGATAAGCTAACGGCGTTACCCCAATCAGAACTTTGAGAGCTTTTATCTAGTTCCACTTGTTCTAACTCTTGTACCACGTCTTTGAGTCCGTGGCGATTTGTATAAGTACGGGCTAATTTACTGGCAATTTTAGTGCAAAAAATTGGCCGTACCTGAATACCCAGATTGGCTCGCAAAGTGGCCAAGTCAAATCTAGCAAAGTGAAACACTTTCACGACATTGACTGCTTCCAAGAGTTTTTTTAAGTTGGGGGCGTCAGCTTGTCCTTTAGGTATGCGGATTGCAGTTACTTTCCCTTCAAGATTGCACAGCTGGACGAGACACAAGCGATCGCGCAACGGCAGCAATCCCATCGTTTCTGTATCAACTGCGATCGCTGTAGATTCTAAATACTGGCTAAGGGCTGCGTCACTGAGATCGCGATCGCTCACCTGAAAATCTGGTAATGTCATCAATTGTTCAAAAATAATAGCAGTGTCCAGCAGAAAAAAGTCTTGTCAGACACTACATTATTATTGTGCAAAAAATCAGAAATTAAATCTACCTAGTGCGAAAAAACATCTGTGTCAGGTAGACTTCGCCTTGATTATTAGTAGCAACGCCAATTCCAGTCAAGTTGTAATTTCCTTTAAGATTCTTTAGGTGTCCGGGACTTTTGATCCAACCAGTAACAGCTTCCTCTACGGGGTTGCTATATCCCCGGTTAAAAGCAACATTTTCTGCTGCACTGTTGTAGCGAATCGGAATAGCTTTGACTCGCCCTTCAAATCCCTGATGGCTAAATGGGGTTTTACCTTTAGCCATATTTTGACTATGAATTCTTGCCTGTCGAGTTAAATTTGCATTTAAAGTCAACTTTGGCAGCCCTTTAGAAGCCCGATATCGATTAATTTGGTCAAATACTGATTTTTCTAGCTCAGTAGTTTTAAAAGTAGGAGTCGATATTGCAACTTGACTAGAAAAAAGCGACAACAGCTTATTACGGGTGGATGTATTCGTAGAAGTATGATTTGGTATCGGAGCAGTCGTTAATCCACTAGCAAGGACAAGCGCACTTAAAGCGATGCCAAAAGCAGTTTGTCGGAACATGGAGAATTGCGTAATGTGTAGAGATATAAGACTTCTACTCTACCCTATTGTTCCAAGGATATATACCACAATACTATTAAGTAATGATGAATTTCGGCAATTTGGCTACATCCTTTACAAGTAACACAAACAATAATTTCCAATTGTCAGTACTTCAATAGGTCAGCTTCATGAAAATCATGGTTAATTTTGCTAATAATTTCAGATTGTCATGAATTATCTAGCAAAAGCTTTAGTAACAGGTTAAACTCTGAGGAATTTACGAAAAAACCTAAACTTTACCAAATCTAACGCTATGTGCGATTTTTACTCAAACCTAATCTCCTTGCCTAACAATAAGGAATAGGTAGAATTCAAAGCCTCTCTCTTTTTGCAGGCTATCCATTAGTCATATCTTTCTTTACAATCTTGACACGCTTGTTGTGTAAGGCATCTTAAGCACTGAGGTGTGTGGCATACTTGACAAGTTAGCTCTTCTTCTCGCTAAAAGCAGGTTTTTATTGAGAATTAACGACGAACGAATCAGGGTTATAAAAAACGTGAGTGAATACTCTTACAAATTTTGAAAAAGATCCGGGTAATGGATAGCTCTTTGCAGGAGAGAGCAATGAAAGTTAGGTCAGAATATTAAGTTGCACATCGCGTCCAACCTATTGGCGAATGAATATTTGTGTGAAGTAGATTGCGCCTTGACTGTTTTTAGCAACACCAATCCCCGTCAGATTATAATTACCTCTGATATTAGCAAGATGCCCTGGACTTTTGAGCCAGCCTTGAACAGCCATTGTGGCAGGATCGCCATATCCCTGGTTGTAAGCGACATTTTCAGCAGCCGATCTGTAAGAAACACCGGTTGCATTAAGACGTTGTGAAAATCCATTATGTCCAAAGGGAACAGTACCATTAGCCATGTTCTTACTGTGAAGCCTAACTTGATTATCCATAGCAGAATTACGAGTTAGCGCTGGTAGCCCTTGGGAAACTCTGTAGTTATTGATTTGGTTAAAAATCGACTGTTCTAGAGCAGCAATGTCCGTACTAGATGCTGCAATTTGATTAGTATTATTCGATACGTTTGAAGACACAGGCGTACAAGTTGGATTTGTTACAGAAGTAGCGATCGCTCCACTACTGAGAGCAAGAGTGCCTAAAACAACGCTGTAAACTATTTGTTTGATCATTTGTTGGCTGTAAAGTTTTAGACAATGTAACCGACTAATATCAATGTGACAAATTGCTTATAGGTTTAAATTGCTCTAATTGTGGGCTTTTTTGCTCAAAAACTACTAACAAGCGTTAAAATGCACGATCTAACGCAAAATTGATACTATTTAATCAATATTTGTCTTCTAGCATTAGTATAATTATTTTTATTTAAGATTTCGTATTTAGACTGTCATATAGTGTAATTACTAGATTTATTTGAATTTATGAGTTTTAGATTATGCATATTCATCTTCATAAATTCAGCTATTTTACTGTACTTAAGTATATTAGATAGCTTTTTTGATGTTAAAAAAACAGTAAAAACCGATTGTGGTAGTTGAAGATGCGGAATGTCTGATAAAAAATGGCTGGATTTATTCAGCCATTTTTCTACGTGATTTTAACTAGCTTTTGGGAAGGGTTTCTAACTCTTCTTGTATCACACGCAACACCCGTGCAATATATTCTGCACGCCACTGTTCCCGTTCCTTGGTTACTTTGACATCCGGCTCGTAAGCTTCAATTTCACTAGTCGATAAAATACCTTTCACCTCTAGCAACCGTTCGATGGTGTCTAGCCGCTCATGCAGCACGGACACCTCACCAGTCAAGGCCATGACGATCGCTAACAATTTATCAGTTTGCGGATTTTCTAAGTAAACAGGTCGTTTACCCTTGGCTATTTTTGTCATCCTGATACCAATTCTCCAAAAATAAGACTAGACATACAAAATGAGGAAAGCCAGAAAAAATCTGACTTTCCCAATTACAAATTATTGTCTTCGTAGCAGGCCATAGCCTATTACGAATTACAAAATTTTCTCTGCTTACTTAGTTGCAGCAACCACAAACCACGTGCCTTGGGTGGCTGAGTTACGATTTTGAAACATACCATTAGTTTCTTTTGCTTTCCATGCCCCATTCGGGACAAATTTCTCGAATGTCTTATCTGCTGCAAAACCAGCCTCAGTAACTAGCGGCACCAAATCTAAATCGCGTACAGCACTCCAGAAAGGTTCATTGTTGTTAGCGGTTTCCCAATCATAAATAAACTGTGTATAAACATCCATGTGACGATAAAGGGGTGCTTCTAGATGAATCATCATGCCACCAGGAGCCAGTAGACGATAAGACTCTTGCATAACTTTACGCACAGATGACGGAGGGATTTCATGCAGCAAAATGTGAGAAACCACTAAATCAAATGATTCATCAGGGAAGTTAGTATGTTCGGCATTTTGCTGAGAGAAGTGTACCCGTTTTCCCAAGGCTTCGGCTCTTGCATGAGCGTAACGCAGTATAGATGCGCCTATATCTATAGCATGGACTTCTGCATCTGGGAAACCATCGACATAAGGTAATGTGCTATTGCCAATAGAACATCCCATATCGAGGATTTTTCTCGGTCGAAAGTTGGGAAACTCTGCTAAAAGGTAGTTTTGGACTAAAGATAGCCCCATATCATCGTTGAGCGGCCCCAACCAACCTAGTCCATAAACGTAAGCGCCGCGATCGTAGGTTGCACCGGCTGCGACATCATCAGCAGTGAATTCACTGTGATATCCTCCGGGCATACAGTGAATGTCTACAGCCTTTTGATAAGCAGGTATTTGAAAATTTGGATCGAGGGTTAAAGTACCCAGTTCACCACCCTTATTTTTGGCACGCTCAATCAACTCAGGCAGTTCTCTGTCAACGTTGGCATTTACAGCATCCCATAACATTTCCTGGTTGATGCGCTTCAGGGCACTAGTCCAGCGATAGTAGGGTTCGTGCTGCATTACTTCCCGAATTTCATAACGATTTTCGGGAGGGCGCTGATGTTCTTGTTCAAACTTCGGCTTGGCTAGTTTTTCATAAATTTCTTTATTACCAGGAGTGACATTCTTGAAAATGTGCATTTTCATAGTTTGCACAAAGTTTTGGCGTGCCAACTCGTCGTGAGTAGGTTGCGGTAACATTGGGTGTTGGAATTGTTGAGCCATGATTGCTTCCTCCCAAAAATTTGAGCTATATTTACGCTGGATATAATAATTTGGCTACCGTTTGTACATCTTTGTCACCACGTCCAGAGCAGTTAATTACAATCCGAGGACTGCCGATTAATTGAGGACAGAGGGTTTCGAGATAAGCGATCGCATGGGCTGTTTCTAATGCCGGGATAATCCCTTCCAATTTCGCTAATCGCTGGAATGCCGCCAAAGCCTCGGCATCCGTCACGCTATAGTATTCAGCGCGACCAATATCTTTCAAATAACTATGTTCTGGCCCCACACCGGGATAATCTAACCCCGCACTAATTGAGTGTGCCTCAATGATTTGCCCATCTTCATCTTGCAGCAGGTAGCTCATTGCTCCGTGCAATACACCAACTCGTCCTTTTGTCAAGGTTGCGGCGTGTTTTTCGGTATTGACACCTTCGCCGGCTGCCTCAACCCCAATGAAGCGTACAGAAGACTCATTAATAAACTCATAAAATAGTCCCATCGCATTGGAACCACCACCCACACAAGCCAAGAGAATATCAGGTAATCCACCCCACTTTTCGATTGCTTGAGCGCGAGTTTCTTCGCCGATTATTGCATGGAAATCACGTACCATCATCGGGTAAGGATGAGGCCCTGCTACCGAACCCAGAATGTAGTGAGTTGTTTCTACATTTGTCACCCAATCGCGGATTGCTTCAGAAGTAGCATCCTTCAAAGTTCCGGTTCCCGCCTCCACCGGACGCACTTCTGCCCCCATCAACCGCATTCTAAACACATTTAAAGCTTGGCGTTCCATGTCCTGAACGCCCATGTAAATTATGCATTCCAGCCCAAAACGAGCGCAAACTGTAGCTGTAGCCACTCCATGTTGTCCAGCACCCGTTTCGGCAATAATCCGTTGCTTACCCATGCGTTTAGCCAACAATACTTGACCAACAGCATTATTGATTTTGTGAGCGCCAGTATGATTTAAATCTTCACGTTTCAAGTAAATTTGTGGCCCGGTGCGATCGGGTCTAGCATAATGAGCAGTCAGGCGTTCAGCAAAATACAATGGTGTCGCACGTCCTACATAGTCTCGTAACAACTGCTGTAGTTCTGCTTGAAAACCAGGGTCATTGCGGTATTGCTGATAAGCTGTTTCTAGTTCAGCTAGGGCAGGCATGAGCGTTTCAGGTACATACTTACCGCCAAACTGTCCGAAGCGGCCGAGTGTATCTGGAACCTGAGCAGTTGAACTTGGAGATAGGGGAGTGGTAGTCACAGGCTGTTTTTGATGACGGGAATCACTTAATTATAGAAAAGTCTGAAGCATATCTGGGGAATGGGGAATTGGGAATAGGAGAATAATAGTCCTAAAGACTTAGCTTGGTGAAGCTTTGCTTATAGCGTTTCTCGCTTGGATGCAATACAGTTTGACCTCACTTCCATTCCTCTCTCCTAAAAGGAGAGAGGCTTTGAATCTTACTCCCCAACGCTAGTAGGGAAGGGGCTGGGGGTTAGGTCTGTATTTCATACAATTGAGAACCGCTATATTCTCATGCAGAAGATGGGAACGAGAGTAATGCCATTGTTTCGACTAACAATGGCATTGCAGGTCAAAGAACTTGTGAGTAAACTGTAGTTTTCTTCCTGCGTCGGGAATGGGATTAGGTTTCGCCCTCTTCTTTTCCAGATGACGCGAAAAGTCAGCAAGAGATTAACCCAATGCGGACTTTAATTCACTTTCCGCTTGTGCCAATGCATCTGGTAATTTACTTGCATCGCGTCCGCCAGCTTGGGCTAAATTTGGTCTTCCACCGCCGCCGCCACCGCAAATTTTAGCGATCGCACCCACAAATTTACCAGCTTGCAAACCTTTTTTGTTCACTTCTGGACTAAAAGCTGCAACTATACTTACTTTCCCAACTTCTGGAACAGAACCCAGCACCACTGCACCGTTACCAATTTTTTGCAATAAACGTTCGGCTGCGGTTTTCAATGATTCTGGATCGACATCTTCTAATTGGGCGACAATAATTTTATGCTCGCTTACGGTTTGGGCTGTTTGTAGCAAGCTGTCTGATTTTGCGATCGCTAGCTGTACCTTTAAGGTTTCTAGTTCCTTCTGGCTATTTCTCAGTTCGCTTTGCAGACTTGTGATTCTGTCTGGTAATTCTTCGGGTTTAACTTTAAAGCGATCGCTCAAATCTTTAACTACTTTATCCCGCAGATTCAGATAATCTAGGATTGCTGGCCCCGAAACAGCTTCAATCCGCCGTACCCCAGAAGCCACGCCAGCTTCCGAGATAATCTTGAAGACGCCAATTTCAGCAGTATTACTTACGTGAGTTCCACCGCATAGTTCCATTGATACGCTAGGAAAGTCAATCACGCGCACTTCCTCACCGTATTTTTCGCCGAACATGGCAACAGCACCCCTAGCTTTCGCCTCGGCTATTGGTAATACTTCCACTTTCGCAGCATGAGCCTCAGCAATCCAAGTGTTCACCTGTTCTTCAACTTGTTGAACTTCCTCTGCTGTCAAAGCGCGGGGACAGTTGAAGTCGAAGCGCAACCTATCAAAGGAAACCAGAGAACCTGCTTGAGATATACCCTCATCAACAATTTTTTTCAATGCCGCTTGCAATAGGTGCGTTGCGGTATGGTTAGCTTGGGCGCGACGGCGACAAGCCGGATCGATTTGGGCTGTAACATTATCGCCTACGCGCAGTGTACCGCGTTCGATGCGTCCGAAGTGAACAAAGAAATCAGATTCTTTTTTCACGTCTTCAACGCGAACTACAATACCATCACCGGAGATATAACCGCGATCGCCAATTTGTCCCCCAGATTCACCATAAAATGGCGTTTTGTCAAGGACAATTTGCACCTCTGTCCCCGCTTCTGCTTCCTCTTGAGAAACACCTTCTACCAAAATCGCTTCGACTTTTGCCGTCGCTGCCGATTGGGTATAACCTAAAAACTCGGTGACTTGGATGTGTTCTGCTAATTTATCGAGGGAACCTTGTACAGTTAAATCGATGGTTTCATGTGCGCCTCTACCTCCTTGTTGTTGGATTTCCATTGCTTTCTGGAATCCATCAACATCAACTGTTAAGTTGTTTTCCTCAGCAATTTCTTGAGTAAGTTCAAAGGGGAAACCGTGGGTATCGTAAAGAGTAAATGCACTTTCACCGCTAATTTGAGTTTCCCCTCGTTGTTTCACCTCTTGAATGATTTCTTCTAGGAGTTTTTCGCCTCTATCCAGAGTTCTGAGGAAATTAGACTCTTCCCGTTGCAACTCAGCTTTAATTGCTGCTTCTCGTTGGCGCACATTGGGGTAAGCTGATTCGGAAAGAGCGATCGCAGTTTCAGCAACTTGGGTAGTAAATTCTCCAGAAATCCCAATTAATCGCCCATGACGCACTACCCGCCGAATTAATCGCCGCAGCACATAACCGCGTCCGACATTGGAAGCGCGAATTTCATCAGCAATCATGTGGATGACAGCACGAACGTGATCGCCAATGACTTTTAGGGAAGTTTTAGTTTTTTCATCACTGCTGTGGTAATCAACACCAGCAATTTGCCCTGCTGTTTGGATGATTGGAAAAATCAGGTCAGTTTCGTAGTTATTGGGCACTTTTTGGAGAATTTGCGCCATTCTATCCAAACCCATGCCGGTGTCGATGTTTTTGTTTTGTAGCGGCGTTAAATTCCCGGAAGCATCCCGGTTATATTGCATAAACACGAGATTGTAAAACTCAATGAACCGGGAATCGTCTTCTAAATCTATATTTTCGTCACCCCGTTCTGGGTGGAAGTCATAATAAATTTCGGAACAAGGCCCACAAGGCCCAGTCGGCCCAGATACCCAAAAGTTATCATCTTCGCCCAAGCGTTTAATTCTCGCTATCGGCACACCGATTTTATCGCGCCAGATTCCAAAGGCTTCATCATCATCTTCAAAAACACTGACGACAAGATTTTGGGGGGAAAAGCCAAAGACTTGCGTGGAGATTTCCCAACCCCAAGCGATCGCTTGTTCTTTAAAATAATCACCAAAGCTGAAATTACCCAGCATCTCAAAAAAGGTGTGATGCCGTTTGGTGCGTCCGACATTTTCGATGTCGTTGGTGCGGATACACTTTTGCGAAGTCGTAGCCCGCTTAAATTCTGGTGTGCGCTGCCCTAAGAATATTGGCTTAAATGGTAGCATCCCCGCGATCGTCAGCAGTACAGTTGGGTCTTCTGGCACGAGGGAGGCACTTGGGAGAATTTGGTGTTCCCGTTGAGCAAAGAAGTCGAGAAATATGTTGCGAATTTCGTTACCGCTTAGGTACTGGGGATTTGAAGACATAGGTGTTTTTAACTTTAGACTTGAGACTTAGGCGTAGCGGCACTAGGTAGGTGTATTTTCATAAATAGCTTTATATATTCTTGCATTTTGTTTCATATTACTGCCAGCGAATTCTGCCATTGGGCGATATATATGCAGTTACTAGGATGCTATTAAGCTACTATCTCACTTTGGCAGGATGTCCATAGGCGTAGCCCGTTGTTAACATCGCATTTTAATGCTTAAAATTAATCATTAAGAAATACTTTAAAAATCCCATACTGAGGTAGCAAATGGCACTAAAACTGAAAGTATCAAATATTGCTTTTGAGGGATGTGCAAAAATAATTACTAGGTTATGGAACCTGAAGTCAAAGTGGATGTCGATATTAACGCTAAAACTGTCACGGTGGAGTCCGAGGCTTCTGAAGACTCCACCAAACAGGTAATTGTTGCTGCTGGTGGTTACGCTGGAGAAGGTTATCGATCGGATTCCAGCTTTTCACAGAAGAAGTTTAGACTTTAATATCTCAAGCGAGACTAACAAAATTTTTTTATATTTTCCGCCTGTAGAAAGGCGGAATAGAAATAACTTCCCCAAATTAGTAGCAGGTTTTGACATAATTTTTTTATTTAGCTTTGTTTTCTAAATTTATGATGTTACAGCTAATAAAAAAGACGTGAATTAAGTAAATAGGCAAATCTAGATAAAACCTCGGCAGAAATATTTTATTTCTCCTGCTAACGCATTGTTTTTTGGGGACAAAATTTTAATTAAATTATAAATTTTTACCCAACAGCTTCTGTCTTTCTTTCGATGGGAGTTCAGCCCCAAAAAGCTCCTGTACATAGCAGGATATAGTTTTGCGGTGTATATTATATATTATTTTCAACACTTTCTTAATATGCGATCTAACCCTAGCTTATAAATAAAAAAGCTAAAAATTTTTATGGGAAATAATATTTTGAATTGCATAATAGAATTTCGGATTTTATAACTCAATTAAAAATTTTATATTTTCTTTATTTTTTTACTTGAAAATAAATTTATTTACCTAATGCAATGGTTATTACAAACTATTTGTTTCGGTATTTTCATCATGTGAATAGTACTTAAGAACCCAGAATTATAGTTTTTATACATTTAAATAATATTCAGTATTTTTACTGTTTTAAAAATAAACTGTAAAGAAGACATTAGTTATTAGAGAGGAATCTTTCCGAAACGGTAGTAGTAAACATAAAGTCTTCAAATGAGATTAAGTTTGGAATTTCACTATCTAATCGATGCTTAAAAAACAAGATGAAAAAATATAATTGAGCCTAAAACATAATATTTAGTATTAGACGACAAAAGCAGTAGTTACCCAAGTGAATTTATTTAAAATTTAAATAGGATAAAAAATAAAGCAATGAATATTTCTATTCTGATCTTTGGAAAAAATAATTTTATCGCCACACTTCCAGATCAGATCCGTTATGCGACTGCTTTTAGTGTAGAAGTTATAGACAATTTGGATCGAGCAGTGGCGCGGATTAAAACAACACCCCCCGATATAATCCTGGTGCAGGCTAGCCTGGATAGTAGTATGGAACTCTGCGGTTGGTTGAAAGATCAAACAAAACTATCGTGGATATATTGTATTCTTTTCGAGGATCGTTCCCAGCAGCTTACCGATCGAAATAAAGGTTGGCATAGGGAATTGGAAATGAGTGCTGCGGCACTAAAGCAAGGAGCCGATGCATATATTTGGCATCTTATTGAAGAAAAAACAGACTATAGCTTGGCAGAGTTGACTGCCAATCATGGACTAATACTTGCTCAATTGACAGTTGGTTTGCGGAAAGCACAAAAATACCGAGATTTGATTCGGACAAATGATATGTTATCTGCGATCGCCTTAGCCGATTCGTTGACAGAATTAAATAATCGTCGTGCTTTAGAATGGGACTTACCAAGGCAAATTCAAAGAGCCAGGACTCAAAAAACTTCCTTGAGCTTGATTATTCTAGATGTAGATCATTTTAAGAAAGTTAACGATACTCATGGGCATTTAGTAGGCGATCGCATTTTGCAAGTATTATGTCAGCGTTTGCGCCATAATCTGCGCTGCCAAGATACAGCATTCCGCTATGGTGGCGAAGAATTTGTAATTCTTCTAGCTAACACTACCGATGACGAAGCACTATTAGTAGCACGTCGTCTCAATCGCGTAGTCAGCGACGAACCATTTGCCCTCAACAATAAACTGACAATTAATATCACCATTAGCCTGGGTACAGCCTCTCTGCAAGCTGAGGATGATGAGAAAGGAGAGAGTCTGCTATATCGTGCCGATCAATGTCTGTTACAGGCTAAAAATTCTGGGCGTAATCGGGTGATTAACTCCAGCTACCTATCTCATCATGGCTCACATTTGAAAGTTGTTTCTTCGTGAAAGTGAGGAACGTCTAATCAGATATTGAATCATGAACGGCTCAAATTAACAATTTATTTGGATACTAATCTTACTTTCAAAGGTGCGATCGCCTGAATTAAAGTTTTTATTCATACATTTAATTCTACATAAATATCCTGGTGTTAGTTAGACGGCGTTCTCTGTTTGGGAATACTGAGAATTAAAGATAGTCTAAACAGTGGTGTTGAAGGTGGGGTCGAATAGTGATTGCCACAGGTTGAGTGGGTTATCTTTATATGTGTTGATTAGTGCGGAGGTATATACATGAGGATAACTGCTGAAGAGTTGTTGCAGCGATATACTGCTGGGGAAAGAGATTTTACTGGGGTTGATTTGAGTTGGGCTGACTTGAGTGGTATCAATCTTACTGGAGCTAACTTGAGTTTTGCCAATTTGAGTAGTGCTAATCTCATCAGTTCCAATTTGAGTGGTGCTAATTTGTTTAGAGTCAGGTTGGATAATGCGGAATTGGTTGGTGCTAACTTCGCTGGGGCTGATTTGAGAAGAGCCAAGTTGGAAAGTGTTTACGTAAGAGGAAGTGCTAACTTCGCTGGGACTGACTTCAGAGATGCCTCCCTGACTGTTCTTTTCGAGGGCGTTAATCTGACGGGGGCTGACCTCAGTGGTGCTGATTTGTATCGGTCTTGCCTGGAAGATACTATCTTGAGGGATGCTAACCTGACTGGTGCCGATTTGACTAACGTTTCTTTCAGGAATGTTGACTTTACCAATACCAATTTGATGAATGTCACCAATATGAGTTTTGACAGTCATGATACTGTTATTCTCCATAACACCACTATGCCAGACGGCAGTATTATCACTGCTAACCGTTGGAGTGGGTAAGGAGTAAAAATTATTCAGTAAAAATTTGTCAGAAATTTTTGAATCGCTAATTTATTCTGCCATGAGAGAAGCAGACAATCCAGCAGCAAAGTCATCAGGTATATCGCCTTTCTCATCCCAAAATATTTTTCTGTTTTTTTCAATCTTTTCTTGAATAAATGTATGATGTCACTCAAAAGAGACTTATGACCTTAACCCTGAACTTGCCACCAGAATTAGAACAGTATCTTGCAAGCATTCCCCAAACTATGCTCTAAAATTTATCTAATTATCTAAATTCATTAAAGCCTTAACTTATGCTTCTTACCGAACTTATACCGCTACTTAAAGAATTATCCCACACTGATAAACTTTTACTAATGCATTTACTGGCAACCGAATTGTTAAAGGAATCAAGTTTAGTCCCATTGGATGCTCAAGACAAAATAGCTAGTCTTGGCTTATATGATTCTTTTGAAGCTGCTGCTGTTTTAGCGAAGGCATTAGCAGAAGAAAAAGCGGCAACACATGGTTGATAAAGTTAGATTTGCATTTACTGAGGTAAATCCAGAACTTGGTGCATTAAGTACGTTGCCTTATCTACCTCTAATTCTTACTTATGAAAATCGTTCAGTAAGTGTATCAGGCTTGCTAGATACTGGCTCTACTGTCAACGTATTGCCCTACGAAATCGGGTTAAGGCTGGGAGCAGTTTGGGAACGTCAAAGACTCTCCGTTCCATTGGGTGGTAATCTGGCTAGGTTTGAGGCGAGGGCATTGGTGTTGATGGCGAATGTTGAACAATTTCCGACAGTAGAGTTAGCTTTTGCTTGGACAAAAGATAGAAATGCCCCATTGATTTTAGGACACATGAATTTCTTTTTAGCGTTTGATGTGTGCTTCTATCGTTCTGAATTAGCGTTTGAAATTAGCTCTAAAATAGTCTGATGGAAATAGTGAAACCCAACATCATATATTAGGTTAATGTTGGGTTTCACAGCATTCAACTACCTTGATTCGGCGGTGTTGCTTCCGGTGGCGTTTCTGCTGGGGGAGCGAGTACCGCATCCGGCGCAATTTCTTCTACAGGAATCGGTTGCTTATCCTCAATTTCAAAATCTGGTTGCGCTGCTTCCACCAATTCAGGAGATGGGGGATGTGGGGGAATCGCTTCCGGTACACTCTCGGTTTTTGCTTCGGTGTCGGTAGTAACTGTCTCCTCTGCTGGTTGTTCTGGTATGACAATAGTTTTGTCGATAATCTCAACAGCAGGTTTCTCTGACATTACAGAGATAATATCTTCAGGTTTAGGGGTTGTGGGTGTCTTTTTACTCACAGTCTGCTGCACCTTGTCTTTCGCGCCACTGAAAGTGTTACCCAGACCTTTTTGCAACTGGCCCAGCCGTTCCTGAAGCGACAACTTATTCACCTGTTCCTGAATGCCAGTTTTTACTGTCTCAGCACTGGGTACTTGGGTTTGTTGTACCTGCGGGGTCAATTGCCGACGTAATGATAGAGTTTGCCAGCCAAACCAGACCAAAAGAGCCACACTAGCCACATGACCGAGCAACAAACCCCCAGTAATGCGTGGTGCAAACACCCATAAGACTAAGGCGTAGAATAATCCTACACCACTCCAGATAAAGTCATTCTTGCGGTGGATTTCTGGGAAAAAGAAAGCTGCTATGTAAATGGCTAAACTACCAAGACCGACCACCAAAGCTAGGACATATGCCAGCATTATTTGGTTACTCCTTACTACGTCCTTTAATTATTTCAATTTTGCAAATTTTGCCAGTCAATTGTTGATTTAGATACAATTTAAAATTAATTATCCCTGTTAGTTGTGGATTTTTGTCATTTATTCAAGTCTTAAGGTCTTCTTTAGGAGAGAAGGGAAAATATCGGACTACCCTTAAAGTAAAAGGATCTGCAAGAGTTAGCCAGAAATTTTTTATGACACTACAAAGCTTTGGTGTGATTGGATTAGCCGTTATGGGTGAGAACATCGCTCTAAACGTAGAGCGCAATGGCTTCCCAATTGCAGTTTACAACCGCTCCCGAGAAAAAACGGATGCGTTTATGGCGCAGCGTGCGCCAGGACGGAACGTCAAAGCCGCCTTTACTCTAGAAGAATTCGTTGCCTTATTGGAACGTCCCCGCAAAATTCTAGTGATGGTGCAAGCTGGTAAGCCAGTGGATGCGGTGATTGCTCAACTCAAACCCTTGTTAGACGAAGGCGATATCATTATCGACGGTGGCAACTCTTGGTTTGAAGATACGGAACGACGCACTCAGGAACTAGAACCGGCTGGACTTCGGTTTATCGGGATGGGTGTCAGCGGTGGTGAAGAAGGTGCGCTAAATGGGCCTTCACTCATGCCAGGAGGTACAGAAAGCTCCTACGAGTATCTATCGCCAATTTTTAATAAAATTGCTGCCCAAGTTGACGATGGTCCTTGCGTAACCTATTGTGGTCCTGGTGGCGCCGGTCACTACGTCAAAATGGTACACAACGGCATTGAGTATGGCGATATGCAGCTGATTGCTGAAGCCTACGACTTGCTGAAAAATGTTGCTGGACTAGACCATAATCAGCTACACGAAGTTTTTACCGAATGGAACACTACCGACGAACTCAATTCGTTTTTGATTGAAATTACGGCAAAGATTTTCCCCTACATTGATCCAGAAACAAATCTACCCTTAGTCGATTTGATTGTTGATGCCGCAGGGCAAAAGGGAACCGGACGCTGGACAGTGCAAACTGCAATGGATTTGGGTGTTTCTGTACCAACAATCATTGCAGCGGTGAACGCCCGGATCATGTCTTCCTTCAAAAAAGAACGGGTAGCAGCATCCAAGATACTTACAGGGCCTTCTGGCAAGTATGAGGGAGATACCAAAGCCTTTATCAACATGGTGCGAGATGCCCTGTATTGCTCGAAAATCTGTTCTTACGCTCAGGGCATGGCACTGCTAGCTACAGCTTCAAAAACCTATAATTTTAACTTGAATTTAGGTGAAATGGCACGGATTTGGAAGGGTGGCTGTATTATTCGTGCTGGATTTTTGAATAAGATTAAGAAGGCATTTAACGAAAATCCAGCGCCACCTAACCTGCTATTAGCCCCGGAATTCAAGCAGACGATTCTCGACAGACAAACAGCTTGGCGGGAAGTGTTGGCAACAGCAGCAAAACTGGGAATTCCAGTGCCAGCATTCAGTGCGTCATTAGATTATTTTGACAGCTATCGACGCGATCGCTTGCCCCAAAACCTCACTCAAGCTCAACGCGACTACTTCGGGGCGCACACCTACGAGCGACTTGATAAGCCCGGAGCTTTCCACACCGAATGGACACCGATTTCTGAAGCATCAGTGCAAACTTCCACACCAAGAGAACTGCAAACTTCAGAACCAACTACACCTACAACACCTACAACTTCTCCAAAAGTTTAGAGAGTTTTAAATTGTAAATTTTAAAGTGGCTCTGTAAAGAGCCACTTTTTTTGTTCAGTTATCACTGTTAATTGTTAAGCTAATACACATTAGACCTCTTGCAAAAGTCCTTAACACCCCACCCCCAATCCCTCTTTGCTTGCGAGGAGGGGAGTGTTTGTCTTACTCAAATGCGGGGTGGGGTTCTTTATTTTTGATTTATGCAAGAGGTCTAATTAACTTGCATATTTTTCATTTTAGAGAAAAGGCATCAATCTTTCTCTCTTGTTCCTCTGCCTCTCTGCTGCCTAAATGTGCTTTCTTAGATGTATAACAGCTTATGTCTTTTTCACTACCTTAATATTAAGAGTTATTATTACCAAGATATTTGATTTTTAATTCTTCTAATTCTTCATCTATTTTGCTTTTACTAGAAGGCTGAGGTGTCGGGTTTGGTGGCTGTATTTTATTTGGTTGAGGTTTACTACTACCCATAAATTGGGTTTTCATTTCTTCTAATTCTTTCTCAAGTTGACTAGGAGATTTCGATAAAAAAGCGGGTGGAGAATTTGGTGGTGATTGAGAGATAGGCTTTGGTGCAATCGCTGGTGCTGCTACTTGTGGCTGTTGATTTAAGTCTTTGAGAACTTCATCTACTGTTTGATAACGCCGAATTGGAATACTTTCTAGCATCTTGTTGAGAATGCGACTCAACTGATTACTGACGGGAGTTTGTAAATATTGCTGCCAAACCCAAGTATCGTTGCTGGTATCATAAGAATCGAAGGGCGATCGCGCTGTTAATAAATTAATACAAGTCGCACCTAAACTATAAATATCACTAGCAAAAATAGCCCTACCTCTCATTTGTTCCGGGGCAACATATTCTGGACTACCAATAGTAGTACCAGTTTTATTTAAAGCAGCGCCAGTGGCAGATTTAGCAGCACCAAAATCTACTAATACTAGTTTGCGATCGCTCTCGCGTAAAATAATATTTTCTGGTTTAATATCGCGGTGAATTACGTGTTTGGCGTGACAAAATTGTAAAACTGATAATAAATCGTTTAATAGTTGCCAAATTTCTATTTCACTAAAAGCACCTCTATGTGCCAATTCCTGAGCTAAGTTTTGCCCGTCGATAAATTCTTGTACAAGATACTGCCGAGCTTCTTGGGTAAAATATGCCAGTAGTTCGGGAATTTGGGGATGTTTGCCCAATTCATCTAACTGCACCGCTTCTTGATTAAATAACTCTACGGCTTTTGCCAGAGTGCTAGTGCCTTGAGATTGAGGATAAAATTGCTTAATTACGCAGCGTGGTTTTGAGGGTTTATCCTCATCCATAGCTAAGAAAGTTTTGCCAAAACCACCTTGTCCGATTGGTTTGATAGCACGATAACGTTCTTTGAGGAGTAACTTGGTACCGCAAGTCACGCAAAAATTGACATGATTGGGATTTTCAGGCTTAGGACAATGAGGGTTAAGGCAGTAGCTCATACAGGCGATCGCTCTTATATCTCTTTATTTTACTGGCGTTAAGGGTGGAGACTTTTGCGAATCCGTTAAAATATGAGCGATCTCTACGACGGGCTATTCGGCGTCGCACTACTAACTAGTACAATAAGCTCGTTTTGAGGGTTTGTACTAAGCACAAAGCGTGCTTAGAAGATAAGCACTAAATTCCTTACTACGAACTTTTTAGGAGAAATAAAAAGGTACAGAGAAAGTAAATTTATTTATAGGGTTTCCCCCTGCTCCCTGCCCCCTGCCCCTTTTCCTCTTTCTAACTTCCGCCCTGCTAACTACCCCATACCTTCCATAACTGGATGGAAGTAAAAGGCGAACCCCAACACTGTATAAGCAGCTAATAACAAAGTGCCTTCCAGCCAATTAGACTTTCCGTCGGAACTAATACTGTTGGCAATCAACACTGACACAACTACAGCGACTAATTCAAAGGGTTTGAAATCCAAATCCATTGGTTGCCCCAATACCCGCCCTGCTATAACTAACACGGGTGCAACAAATAAGGCAATCTGCATACTCGATCCCACAGCTACCGAAAGAGAAAGATCCATCTTGTCTTTCATCGCCACGGTGACTGCTGTAGCGTGTTCAGCCGCGTTACCGACGATGGGAACTAATATCACCCCTGTAAACAGCGCCGTTAAACCTAGCTGAGATGTAGCCACTTCTAGAGAATCGACCAACATTTCTGACTCAAGTGCTACTAGTAAGGTACATACTAGCAGCACGCCAACCCACAACATCATATTTGGTTTCGCGTGAGGGGTTTCCTCTTCTTCTGTCTCCGCTACACCCACATCATACAAATAGGAGTGGGTTTTCATCGAAAATAGCAGCGTTAGGGCGTAAACCAAGATTAAAACTACGGCAACAGCAATAGAAAGATTTTGCAATGTTTGTTCGTTGATTCCTTGAGAAGTATAGTTCATTGCTGTTGGCATCAAAATCGCAATCACTGCCAAATTCATTGAGGCAGCATTCACCCGCGCCACAATTGGCTGAAATGTCTGTTCTTTGTAGCGCAGTCCTCCCAAAAGCATGGAAAAACCCATCACTAGTAGTAAGTTGCTAATAATCGATCCCGTGATACTAGCTTTGACTACATCTATTAACCCAGCGTTCAACGCTACTAGGGCAATGATTAATTCTGTAGCATTGCCAAAGGTGGCGTTTAACAAGCCCCCCAGCGATGGCCCAACTACGACAGCAATTTCTTCTGTCGCTGTACCCATCCAAGCTGCTAAGGGCAGAATGGCTAATCCGGCTGTAATGAAAACTGCCAATTCTCCCCACTCCAGAAAGTGGGCTGCTAAGGAAACTGGGATAAACAGAAGTAAAGCGAAAAGAATAATGTTTTTGGTTGACATTTGTTGTCTTAAGTTGAGGGTATCATTCACAGCGAGCAATCCTAAGTTTCAAATTTGGAGTGTTGAATTAACAATCACTTTCATTCAGCACTCCCATAGGATACTCTCAACCGCCTGTAGAGCAATTCAGAAATTGTACTGTTTTCCGTTCACCGTTGCAGATGTTGTGTAAAGCAAAATTGCGATATAATGAGTTTTCGTAATCTTTTGTTGCAAAACTATGAATTTGAGCCAAAATATTACACCAAAAATGGGGTTTAATATATTAAAAGACAATTAAAATTTTAATTGGCGCTACTAACGAGGAAACCCCTAACTGAGTCTTTGTTCAATGGCTAATTACATTTAAGCCTTTAGGGAAAGGGCTGTGCGATAACGCAGATTTGCCACTACAATGAGGAAGATTTGTCAAAAATTTAGTTAGATTTCATAGTTGTTGTTTATACCGGATTTTGCGCTCAAACCATTGGAGAAAGGTTTACGCACAATGTTTTCGGTGCAACTGTAAGTTTTTTGTTTTGGATAAATATACATGACTTCTGCTGCTGAAATGCCAGCTAGCTCTGGCTCAACGTTAACATTACATTCAGATCCCAAAAACGCTCACGAAACCGATCCCCTGAGAAAGGCTAATGGTGTTTATGTGACGGTGCATGGTCATTTTTACCAGCCACCAAGGGAAAACCCTTATCTGGACGCAATTGAACGCCAACCGAGCGCTGCACCTTTCCATGATTGGAATGAGCGGATTCATTGGGAATGCTATCGTCCAAACGCCTTTGCCAGAGTCTTAAATGACCAAGGTGAAGTGGTGGGGATCGTCAATAATTACGAGTATTTCAGTTTTAATATTGGCCCAACGCTGATGTCGTGGCTAGAACGCTACGATGTGGAGGTTTATCAGCGCATTTTAGAGGCGGATGCCAAGAGTAGCCAACGCTTGCATGGTCACGGGAATGCGATCGCGCAAGTATACAATCACATCATCATGCCTCTGGCGAACGAGCGCGACAAATATACCCAAATTCGCTGGGGTAAAGAAGACTTCCGCTCCCGCTTTGGCCGCGATCCCGAAGGGATGTGGTTAGCAGAAACGGCTGTAGACTACGCCACCCTAGAAGCTCTTGTTGCTGAAGGTATTCGCTTCATTGTCCTGGCACCATCTCAAGCGCTGCGTTGCCGTCCCCTCCCGACTCCAGATCGTCCCCATCCTGAATGGATCGAAGTCGGCGGTAGTCAGATTGATTCCACCCGTCCCTACCGTTGTTATTTGAAGCCCACACTAGACACTTCATCTTCACCTCTGAGTGCGATGGGCTACGCCCCGCCGGAGGCGATCGCCACTAGCCCCAACGATAGTAGTACAGAAGAATTACCCTACATTGATATCTTCTTTTACGACGGGCCGATATCGCGGGATATGGGTTTTAGTGATGTGGTTTATAATTCCAGTCACTTTGCCGGACGTATTGGTTCGGCAGTACGTGGGGATCATCGTCTGGCACAGTTGATTTCTGTGGCGACAGATGGAGAAACCTTCGGACATCACAAAAAGGGAACTGAGAAAACTTTAGCCTACGCCTTTACCAAAGACTTTCCTCAACAGGGTTGGACGGTGACGAACTTCGCCCACTACCTGAGCTTAAATTCTCCCAGTTGGGAAGTGGAATTAAAGTCAGTCACAGCCTGGAGTTGCGCCCACGGTGTCGGCAGATGGGAGGATGACTGTGGTTGCGGTGGGGAAGGCTCAGTTTGGCATCAGAAATGGCGTCGTCCACTGCGGGATGCTCTAAATTGGCTGCGGGATCGGCTAACTGAAGTGTATGCAGAACATGGTAGACAGTTATTTCGCGATCCCTGGCTAGCGCGAGATGAATATATCCAAGTAATACGCGATCGCTCTGCTGGCAATGTCAACCGTTTTCTCGCCCGTCATCAAACTCACAAACTAACCGCAGCCGAACAAGTAGACGCTTTGCGCTTGTTAGAAATGCAGCGTCATGCTTTGTTGATGTTCACTAGTTGTGGCTGGTTTTTTGAAGAAATTTCCCGTCCAGAAGGGACACAAATTCTGCGCTATGCCGCCCGTGCTTTGGAATTGGCAGGGGAAGTGGCTGGCGTGCAGCTAGAAAAAGGCTTCGTCAAACATCTAGGTTTAGCCCCCAGTAATGTGGATCAGTTCAAACACGGTGCAGAAATTTATCGGCAACTAGTGTTAACTGCCCAACTTGGCTTTAAGCAAGTTGCAGCCCATTACGCCATTACTTCCCTGTTTACCAATCAGAAACCAGCAGAAACACATAATTCTCTACCGAGAAAAGATGCTGCTGACAAACAGTCTCAGCGTTACCAGAAGCGGGTTTATTGCTATGCTGCCAATGAGCTAGATTACCAACTGCAACGTATGGGATCGCTAACTCTGGCTGTGGGAAATTTAAAGCTAGTATCAGAGATTACTTGGGAAAGTGAGCATTTGGTATTTGCAGTCCTACATTTGGGAGGCTGGGATTTCCACTGTGGTATTCAACAATTTACTGGGCGGCGTGACTATAGCAAATTAAAAGAAAAGCTGTTTGGGGCGCTAAAACAAGCTAGTGCGGCTCATACGATCTTGGCGATGACACAGCTATTTGGAAAAGAAGCTTTTAACTTGCAAAATCTATTTGCTGAAGAACGCCACCGGATTATGCGGCTGTTGAGTCAGGAAACACTGGCACGTTTAGGACAGTTATATACTCAAGCCTACCGTGATAATTACGGTGTGCTGATGGCGTTTCATCGTGATGAAATCGCAGTACCGCAAGAATTGCAGGTGGCAGCAGATATTGCTTTAGGGCATCGCTGTCTGATGACATTACGATCGCTTGAGCAAGAGATTGCCGATCCCCAAAAAAGTTGGAATCACATCTTAGAATTAGAGGCGATCGCTACTGAAGCAAAACATCTGCGTTGTCGGCTGAATATTCCCGACGGGAAGCAAATGTTAGAACAGTTAATTGCGCGATCGCTCTGGCAATTGTTGCACGATGCCAATGATAGCTTTAATGCAGATATCCAACTATTGGAGCGATTGATTGATGTCGGGGATCAACTAAATATTCATATTTCCCTACAGCGATCGCAGGAACTATACTTTAGTTGTCTGCAAAGTCAGATAGCACCAGTGTGTATAACTGGCCTTGGTAATGAAGCAGATAATCAGTGTCTTCAGTTGCTCAAGTTGGGTAAAAAATTAGCCGTTGATGTTAGCTCGATCTCAAATCAGTTGAAATAGATGTAGGGACGCACGGTAAAATCTCACGCATAGAGAAGGGGAAAATTTCCCCTTCTCTTTTTAATTTGCTTTACCTAACGTGAGAGCGATCGCAATGGTAGGGATAAAGCCACTCACACCTAAAAAGTCCGAAGGTATGTTTCTCAAAAAAGGTTCCTGCGTGGCGGCTACGTGATATATTGATCCCAGCTTTAGTTTTAACCTCATATAGCCAGGGAAAGGCTATTACTAAAACAGTCATGAAGGTGAAGAGGTAAAGAATTGTAGTTTTAATATTGGGGAATCTTCGAGAATTGCTATTGTGATTTTCAGGCATAGAAATAAGAAACGAATAGCCCGTACTATTGTAGCCTAAAGCTGAAAATATCGCCGGAAGCGGGGGTCAATATTATCTGTTTTCTGCTGATTGCAGGTAAGACAGAGAGTTTGTAAATTGCTAATATCATTTTGACCTCCACGGACGAGGGGAATGATATGGTCGATGCTGAGGTGAGTTTCTATAGTAGTTTTACCGCAGCTTTGACACTGGTATTGGTCGCGTTGTAAAACGTATTTTTTTACTTCCGGTGGGATACGAATGCGGGGAGTTTTACTCATGTTCTTCCTAGTTACTCAGAAATCTTTCCAAGCTGGGTACGTCTACCCAACTTGCTTTTTGATGCGATTCATGAGACAAATTCATCAACAGCTGAGAATAAATTCCTTCGCGTAGTGATGGTGTAATTTCCTGATTGCGGTCAATTCCTTGCACCCATTGGTCTACTACGCGGATAAATGCCGAAATCCGGCCATCAGCATAATTTTTGGGAAAAATTAACCGATTCGGTATTTCTATTTCTGTTAGAGATTTACCTGGCTGGGAACCCCAAACACGAAAACCATGTATATAATCTTTTTGATTTTCACTGCCTACAATTAATGTACCGCGATCGCCATATACTTCTACCCAATGCGTTCTTGCTGCATGAACAACCGCACTGATAGAAAGTTGGCAAGGTGTACCATTGGCTAATTCCAGCGTTAATATACAGTTATCATCTGTATTCACTGCTTTAGATTCCCCGCTAATCGGATCAACTCTTGTAGGAATAGCAGTAGTTAAATGAGCGTTTAATCTACGCACTGGCCCGAATAACCAGTGAATATAATCGAAGGCGTGAGAACCCAAAGATCCCAATGCACCGCCTCCTTTCTCTTTCTCAGAATACCAATTCCAAGGGCGTGAAACATCAGCACGAGAAGAACCTAACCAATCAATTTTAATGAGACGTAACTCACCTACATATTTTTCTGACAATAATTCTGCAAACAATTGCCATGCTGGTACAAAGCGAAATTCAAAGTCTACAGTTGCAATGATACTTTTTGCTTTAGCTAACTGATAAAGTTCTTTCGCTTCAAATGCATTTAAAGCTGTTGGTTTTTCTAGTAATAAATGTTTGCCAGCTTGCAGTACAGTTTTTGCCATTTCATAATGCAAAAAAGGCGGTGTCGAAATACTGACAGCTTGCACTTCTGGTAATGCCACAATATCTGCAAGTGAGTCGGAAGCGTGACGAATATTATGGGATTCTGCTATGGCTTTAGCTTTATTTATATCGCGGTGATAAACAGCAACTACCTCAGTCCGAGAATGTGCTTGGAATCCGGGTATATGGACTTTTTGACCAAATCCAGTGCCTGCGATCGCAACTCCAATCATCTAATTTTTATCCTCATATTTATGCAACTTATTATTTACTTATAATTTATCTCTAATATGTAGTTATATCAAAGTTTATCGGCAATATTTTCCTCCTGCTTTGCGGTTGCTATTGAGTTGATAACATCTAGCGATCGCTCTTTTGAATCTAGTATACTATCAGATAGGCTTATCGTAAAACTCTAATTGTAAAGGGGTAACGATAATGCTCGCCATTGTAAGCTTTAACAGCAGCAAAAGTCACTACAAAGGATTGTAGTAACAGTTTGAATAAAATTAATAACATAAGTATAATTAATAAATTATCTAAAGTATTTTTTATTTGATTAATTGAACCATTAGTAGTCACTGCTAGACTCAAGCTAGTTACTACTAAAATTAAGGATATTGCAATCGCAATAAAAGTATAAAAAGTTAAAGAAATTTGAAAATTTAAGGATTCCTTACCTTGTAAATCAATCCAAGGATATTGAGATTTTTTAAAGTGCCAAATTATGAATGGAGGCAAAATATTTAAAGGTATATATAAAGGAATGCCAATAAATACCAAAAAACCCAATAATATCCACCCTAGCAAAGCCGAGAGATGACACAACATCGCCCATATACGGATTTGTTGTTTAGGTTTTTCTTTCATGGCTTTTTATTGGTAGTGGATTTAGCTGATAATTCCCCACTATAATTATCTATAAAAAAGCCACCAAAGTTAAAATCTGAGTATTTCTCGGTCATAATTGACGAAAAGAGGTTTTATTTGCCAGGTTATGTTTTCTCCTGGTAATATAGCAATCCTATTTGATTCCTGATTACTCGTAAGGATCGGGGACTAGGGACTGGGGACTGGGAAGATAGGAATAAAGGTGTACTGAGTTTTTTCAGAAATCAAATATGAGTCCTATAGTGCAACTTCTATCATAGTTAGGTTAAGCAACTCGAAGTAGCAAACACAACTGTTTGGTTCAGATTGTGGTATAATTCACAACTTTTAAGTATACCTGCGTAGGCGTAGCTAGTTGATACCGTGTCCGCTTAAAAACTTATCATTGAGATCGCAGAGATGCAGATAAGAGAGGTTTTTGGGCTTTTTGCTTCCCTCTTTTGGCATAAAGTTTCGCAGATCGCACTGCTAAAGATGGACTTGGCGTAGCTTTTTGACGTAAAACCTTTGAGAATTTCATCAACGCGATCGCAATCTGAAAATAATCTGAAAGTTTACATTCAGTACTGGCGAAAATAGCAACTGTCTTTTGGGATACCTAATAGCAAGGTTTTTCTAAATAAAGGATGAATCCAATAAATCTGTTTGCGATCGCGTTCAGGAGGATGTATGACTTAACGTATAAGTTATATCAGATGAGTTTGCTTGAATTTGTATATCTATCCTACTTTTCCTACCTTTCCTACTTTTCCTACTTTCAATTAAATTGTTTTAATTCGTATTTAAAATCACGAATCATAAAAAACATTTTTTTCAAAAGAAAGGTAAAATATAAGCCATAAGAGGGAAGAAAGCCCCGAAATAAATTAGTTAGTTTTAAAAGCCAGTAATTAAACCGATCGTATTAATAAATATCAGTGCAACTACATCGATTACGTTGGTTACAATTTTTTATTTAAATATATCAAAAAAAATTGATAAAACTTAAACATGAAAGTGACATAATTATGAATCAATAATTAATTAATTAAATATTTCCTTAAGTTAATAACTGGAGATTAAAAAACTGGTTTATGGCACGACGTTCGTTGAAAGCATCTATTGTAGGTATTGAGAAAGCAAAAAAGGCTTTTAAAATTAGAGAATGGACGCAAGAATATTTAGCTAGCGAGATAGGACTTGAGACTCGGCAACCAATCTGGAAATTTTTTACAGGCAAGCCGATTGAGCGTCAGAACTTTATGGAAATATGCTTTCGACTCGGTTTAGATTGGCAAGATATTGCTGAACTACCCAATCAGAAGCTACTGACAGAAAACAACCAAGAATGGGAAAACTGCCAAGATACCGAAAGCTTAGTGCAAATGTTGCGATCGCGTCTAAGTGATAAGATTAAATGCCAATGTGGCACTACCAGATTGTTAGATATCGATCGACCAATTCAACTAGAAGAAATTTATGTCAGCACCAATATTCTGAATAATATTACAAGTCGAAGATGGGTAGATATCCTCGACCTACAAAGCTTCATTCCCGAAGAGTTCGACTGTTTTGCTTTTAATCAACTTTATCAAGAACGAGTTTCTGCAATTCAAGCAGTTATCACCTATCCCAAACTCATGGTACTAGGTAAACCAGGGTCTGGTAAAACTACGTTTTTACAGTATATTGCCATGCAATGCAATCAAGGCAAATTACTATCAGACCGGATACCAATTTTTATTCGCTTGAAAAACTTTGCCGAGGATGCTAGAGAAACCGAAAATTATAGTTTATTGAACTATATTAGTCAAGAGCTTGCCAACTGCGGTGCTTCAGACCAAGAAATTCAAACATTACTAGTTAGTGGCAAAATATTAATTCTACTGGATGGCTTAGATGAAATTCCAGAAGATGATAACGCCAAAATCATCACTAAAATTCGTAGTTTTGCTGCAACCTATTACCAAAATAAGTTGATTCTAACATGTCGTATCGGTTATCAACAGTATCAGTTTGAAGAATTTAGCGATGTTGAAATTGCTGATTTTGATTGTTCTCAAATTGAGGCTTTTGTGCAAAATTGGTTTGTCAACGTTAGCAAAAATTCCATCGAAAAAGGAAAAGCCTTAGCTTGTCAGTTCGTGCAAAAATTACAGTTATTAGAGAATCAACAAATTCGAGAACTAGCTGTCAGACCACTTTTGCTTAATTTGGCTTGTTGTGTGTTTCAAGCTGGCTCGGACTTTCCAATTAGAAGGGTCGAATTTTACAGACAAGGATTGGACATTTTGCTCAATCGCTGGGATAAAGTGAGGAACATTAAACGAGATGAAATTTATCTTCATTTGTCTTTAGCTCAGAAGATTGAACTGCTGAGTCAAATTGCTGCTAGTACGTTTAAACAAGGTCATTACTTTTTCACACAAAGTATTGTCGAGCAATACATTACGGACTACCTCTGTAACTTACCCATAGCCCAAACTGAGCCTGGTATGCTGCAACTCAACAGTGAAGCAGTGCTGAAATTGCTTGAAACACATGGATTACTAATAGAGCAGGCGCAGGGAATTTACTCGTTTTCGCATATAGCTTTTCAGGAGTATTTAACAGCTAAAAATATTGTTACTAGGGCTAACCCCCAAATATTAGAAAAAAAATTAATCGATCTGGTTAGTCATTTAACTGAACCACGTTGGCGCAAAATTTTTTTACTAACCGTTGGGATGTTGGATAATCCCACTTGTCTGTTGCAATTAATGAAGCAACATATCGATCGGCTTGTCGCATTTGATCGGCAATTAGAAAATTTCTTCAACTGGCTTAACCATAAGTCTCTTTCAGTTCAGTCTAGTCATAAAAGAGTAGCTATTCGTGCCTTTTATCTAACCCTAGAACTTCTCGACGATCTGAGCTTGACTAATGATTTGGCTTTTTCTCTTGGCATCGATCTCAGACTTACTAGCAATCTTACCCCTGATTTAGCTCTAGATATAACTCTTCAGTGTGCCCTTCACTTAAGCGTTGCCCTCTCTAACGAGCCGACTTTAGATCGAGTTTTGGCTTTAAACTTTGCTCTTTCTGATGACCGAATTCTTGTCTGTCACCCTGAGTTACAGCATTCTTTGCAAAAACTCAAAGAACAATTACCAACCCCAGTTCAAGGCAGAGAAAAGTTAAAAGAATGGTGGAATGCTAACGGTCAAACTTGGGCTAATAATTTGAGGTTGACGATAGTTCAGTGTCGCAACATTGGTCATCAATGGCAGTTCAGCGAGGAGCACAAAGAAATACTCAAGCAGTACTACACTGCCAGTCAGTTATTGGTAGATTGCCTTAATAGTGCTTGTAAAGTAACTCCCACCGTACCAGAGAGTCTTTTAGCAACGTTATTGTTACCCACCCCTAAAATATTGATGAGATACGGCAGCTAGCAGCTTTATGAAGGATAGTAGTAACAAGTTTTAAACTACTCTTTTCCGAGTTGGTAAGTGTAGTATAAAATTTTTAGCAAAATTTCGTTCATTGGCTGAAATTGAACGCTGAATCTATGTATTCAACTACACATTTTTGAACTGACTCAGTAACTAACGTTGCTAGTTTGATCGACCAACTGGATACAAAACTGGACTAAAAGTATACGTTAATTCATACATTTTCGTAAACGCGATCGCAAACGTACTTCTGGCACAGTATTAAATATTGCAATGTTGTTAATTAATAGCGATTGTGGTGGTAAGTAGAACAGGTGGGAAAAATCAAACTATGTTAATAAAAGTAAAGTGGATTAAAACCCTCTTTCCTTCTGCCTTCTGCCTCCTGCCTCCTGCCTGAACCTGATGATAAATATTCACAGCGACTTACTTACTAACGCAAAATATGCTGCCAATGCATTGAACTAAGTATATGTGTGTTTCTTTTTTTGAGCCAATTGACGTAGCGTTTCAGTAACAAGGAAATAAATTTGCAGGGAATTGTCGGGGGTAATTTGCGAAACTTGACTTCAACACCTTCTGGCTTCTGTGCTGAACCACTTGCACAAGGCGAGGTAGTCACAGCAAAAGGTAAGTTTTTCTTTATTAAGGATAAAAAGTTTTTTCTTAAAGGAGTTAGTTACGGCCCTTTCTCCATTGGTAGCCACGGTGAATCTTTTCCAGAAAAATCAGTTGTGGAAAAAGATTTCGCCATGATGGCAGAAATGGGGGCTAACTGTGTGCGTACCTATACTGTTCCACCTGATTGGCTGTTGGATCTAGCTGCAATCTCTGGTCTGAGGCTGTTAATTGGTATACCTTGGTCTCAGCATATTGCCTTCCTTAACTCTTCTGCTGTCAAAGCAGAAATCCGTAACTGCATTGTTCAAGGAGTTAAAGTTTGCCGGAATCATCCCGCTACCTTTGCCTATTTGGTGGGCAATGAAATTCCTCCAGATATTGTCCGATGGCATGGAGCAAAACCAGTTCGAGCTTTTATTAAAGAGTTAATGGCGGTAGCAAAAGACTGCGATTCCAAAGGTTTGGTGAGCTATGCTAATTACCCCTCTACAGAGTATTTAAATATTGACTTTACTGATTTCTCATGCTTTAACGTTTACCTGCATCGAGAAACAGATTTTCGCCGCTACCTCTCACGACTCCATAACCTAGCCGAGGATAAACCTCTAGTGCTGAGTGAGTTTGGCGTTGACTCAATGCGTGAAGGAACCCAAGCCCAAGCCGAAATTCTCTCTCAAAAGCTGTCCTCTAGTTTTGAGATGGGAGCAGCCGGGACAATAATATTTTCTTGGACGGATGAATGGTTTACCGGCGGATATGCCATACAGGACTGGGCTTTTGGTCTAGTTGACGCCGAACGGCTCAAAAAGCCTGCCTTTGAGACAGTTCAGCAGTATTACACAGCGCCTCTACCGCCAGCGCTACCTGAGTATCCTAAAGTCTCAGTGATTGTCTGCGCTTACAATGCTGAACGCACGATGGATAGTTGTCTAGCTTCTCTCAAAGAACTCAACTATCCCAACTATGAAGTCATTGTAGTTAATGATGGATCGAGCGATCGCACTTTAGAAATTACTCAGCGTTACGACTATGTACGACTAATTAGCCAAGAGAATAAAGGATTAAGCGTCGCCCGCAACGTCGGTATGACCGCCGCAACTGGCGAGATTGTCGCCTATACCGATTCTGATTGTATGGCAGATCCAGACTGGCTCACCTATTTGGTCGCCAATCTCTCCTCTGGTGTAGCTGCCGTAGGCGGGCCAAACTTATCTCCCCCGGAAGACTCTCTTGTTCCCGCCTGCGTTGCTGTCTCACCTGGCGTACCTACCCACATACTTTTGAGTGATGAAGTAGCCGAACATATTGCTGGCTGTAACATGGCTTTTCGTCGGGAGGTTCTACAAGAAATTAACGGCTTCAACCCGATATTTCGTACTGCTGGGGATGATGTCGATATCTGCTGGCGACTGCAAGATCGAGGTTACACCATTGGTTTTAGCCCAACGGCAATCGTATGGCATTTTCGCCGAAATACAGTAGCAGCCTATCTCAAACAGCAGCAAGGTTATGGCAAGGCAGAAGCGCTCGTTTATTTTCAGCATCCCTACCGCTTTAACCTTCTGGGACAGCCTTCTTGGTTGGGGAGAATCTATGGAGATTTATCGGCATTTCTTCGTATTGGTCAACCAATTATCTACTCTGGGGTGTTTGGTCGCGGTCTGTTTCAAACCTTGTACGAGCCTTCCTCGTCTCTGATTTCTTACCTGCCACTGACACTGGAGTGGAATGTCGCAGCTTTTATCCTCTTGGTGTCTGCGCTTTTATCTGGCGATCGCCCCTGGTTGGGTGCAGCAATGTTCCTTATCTCTTTTAGCTGGTGTGTAGCTGGTGCTATACAAGCGCGGATTGACTCTCGTTTTCTCAAAAGAAGGGCACGGTTGCTGGTGGCACTACTGATTTACCTGGGGCCGCTTGTACGTAGTATAGAACGCTATAAATGGCGGATCGAGGAACTTAAGAAAGCCGAGCCGATAAAGTTTGATGAACTGTAAATAAAAATAGAAGCATTAAAAAAATGACTCAAACACTAACTCAAGCAGATTTAATTCAATTTGATTCGCCAGCGCACAAAGTAAATATTTCTTGGCGCGATCGCGCCTATGAGTTGTCCTATTGGACAGAAGCAGGAATCGAGAAGGAGAACCTGCTACAAAAGGTAATGGATTTACTCGTGCCTTGCAAGTATTTCATTGCGATGGATCGAGGCTGGAGCGACTGGGATTTAGAGATTTATCAGGGTATTTGGTCAAAAATTCAGCTGAAAGTATGTGCTGAAAATCATGGAGGTAACAAAAGAGTTTTGCGGGTGCGGTGTGCCTTGAGAATGTCACAGTTAGCCATGATGGCGATGGTTGGCTATTGTCTCTTGGCAATTGTGGCGATCGTTCTGGGAATGCCAGAAGTAGCAAAACTCACAATTGCACTATGTACGCTGAACGCCACTGTCATCTTATATCAGAACTTCCAGTTAGGACGTATTCTTTACCAAGTACTGGAGATTGTTGCCAAAAGAGTTTACTTGCTGCCAATACAAACCACCAACAACCAGTCTGTCGCAGAAAGTGTAATATTACAGCCATGACAAACGTCTTGGTACTCCAGTAAGCAAATGGCCAGACGAGAGGTAAATCTGCAAGTGAGGCAAGAGATCAAAGCAATAATGCATCGATACGGACAGATGCTTCGATATCCGCTGCGCCAGTGGCGTACCTTAATCGCAATCCTCGGTCTCACGGCTGGCACTTGTGCCACCGCCACACTTCAACCTTGGCCAATGAAAATCTTGGTGGATTATGCTTTCGGCCAGGCAGTCATCCCCCCGCCGGTTCGCTCATTCCTGGAGACTTTTAACTTGGCGCTCACACCAGCGTTGCTGGTTGTTGTCGCCGCTGTTTGTAGCCTTGGACTTTATGCTTTAAACGCTACCTTGGAAACTAGCCTTAGCTGGGCCTGGAGCGCTGCTGGGCAAGGTATGGTCTACGAACTAGCCCAAAGACTGTTCTATCGTTTGCAACGCCTTTCACTGCTGTTCCATAGCCAACGGACTGTGGGTGATTCCCTCAGCCGTCTAGCCGGAGATACCTATTGCGTTTATACCTTAAGCGGTGCTTTGCTGATTTCACCTGTGCAATACCTGTTGACGCTAGCAACTATTAGCCTCGTCGCCTGGAATCTAAGTCCTTTACTAACGCTGCTTTCGCTTTTCGTAGCCCCAATAATGGGCTGTTCAGCCCTTGTTTTTGGTTCCCGACTCAAGCGCCGGACAAAACTTAACCGGGAAGCCCAGTCCCGCCTCACCAGTTTTGTCCACCAAACGGTAACAGCAATCCCGATGATTCAGGCATTTGGTAGAGAGAGTTACAATACCCAGCAGTTTGAGCATTTAGCGGCAGACGCAGTTGTTCTCTCACAACGCGAAACTCTGCTCAAGAGTGTTTACGGTGTGGCGAATGGTACTGTGACAACCATTGGTACTGCGATCGTTCTGTATGTGGGCGGACAGCAGGTGTTATTGGGGGCTATGAGTATCGGTAGCTTGCTTGTCTTTTTAGCATACCTACAATCTATACAAGGAGCATTTAAGGGTCTATTTGGCATCTACGGCAGCCTGAAGTCTGTAGATGCCAATATAGATAGAGTGTTAGAGGTTTTGGATGCTGAAGATGGAGTGCAGGATGCCCCTGGTGCTAGACCATTGCCAGCTCGTCCAACAGAAGGACGCGGACACGTATGTTTAGAGAAAGTCAGCTTCGGTTACGAACCGAACTATCCCGTCCTCCAAGAAATTACCCTAGAAGCGCGATCGGGAGAAACGATCGCACTTGTAGGCGCGACAGGTGCGGGTAAGAGTACGCTGGTTTCTCTGATTCCCCGCTTTTTTGACCCCTGGCAGGGACGAGTCCTCTTTGATGGGGTGGATGTCCGAGATGTGCAACTCAAAAGCTTGCGCGAGCGAATTGCCCTGGTGCTGCAAGAGCCGTTTTTACTGCCGCTCTCGGTGGCACAGAACATTGCCTACGGATGTCCAGAAGCAAGCCTAGAGAAGATTGTCGCAGCAGCCAAAGCAGCCAAGGCAGACGACTTCATCCAACAGTTGCCCCAAGGGTATGATACCCCGATCGGTGAAAGAGGAGCGCTCCTCTCTGGAGGACAGAGACAGCGACTAGCGATCGCCCGCGCGCTGCTCAAGGATGCGCCAGTACTGATTCTCGATGAACCTACTTCTGCCCTGGATGCCCAGACTGAGAATTTACTCCTAGAAGCTTTAGATCGCCTGATCGAAGGCCGGACTACATTTATCATTGCCCATCGACTTTCCACGATTCAACGAGCAGATCGGATTGTAGTTCTGGAGCAGGGAAAGGTTGTGGAAATGGGAACGCATCAAGAGTTGCTGGCTATCGGTGGTTTCTACCAGCATTTGCACTCCTTGCAGTTTTCCAAACCGCCGCAGGAGGCCGTTCTATGAAACTGTGGTGGCTGCGACTGGCGCGTTACGCCCTGGTTCGTTGGCGCAAACTCACCTTTGTCATGCTGCTAATGCTGATTAATGTCGGGCTAAATGTATTCAAACCCTGGCCTTTGAAGTTGATCGTTGATTGCGTCTTGAACAATCAATCGCTACCAAATAACGTTGTTTGGCTCAAAACCTTGCCTGGTAGTGAATCCGATATGCAGTTGCTCGGTTGGTTAGCAGCTGCCACAATCGTTTTATTTTTATCCAGTGAGGGAGTTCGGCTGATACAGGAATATGTTGGAGCTGGTGTTGGCAGCCAGATGGTTTATGACTTGGGAGCAGCACTATTCGATCGCTTACAGCATCTTTCTTTGAGATTCCACAACCAACAGCGTGCTGGCGATCTGGTCAGGCGGGTAATGACTGACAGCATCTGTATTCAGAATCTGGCAATGGGGGTTTTTCTGCCCGTGCTTACTTCTCTGGTGAATTTGGTCGCAATGTTCGGCGTGATGTGGCAGATTAATCAACTGCTTTCACTGCTCTCGCTGACGATCGCTCCTTTAATAGTCTTACTAATTTGGGTCTTTAACCAGCCCATGACTGAACGAACCTATCAGTATCAACAATTTGAAGGTGAGATCGTCGCACTCAGCGAGCAAACCTTGACAGCAATACCGATTATTCAAGCATTCGGACGTGAAGCATACGAAGATCAGCGCTTTCGCTACCTGTCTCAAAAAGCCCTGCAAGCTTATGTACGCTCTATCCTTGCCCAAATGCAATTCAAAGTTGGGGTGGGTGGCGTAACCGCAGTTGGAACAGCAGCAATCATGGCTTATGGTGGCTTCCAGGTTTTGGATGGATCGCTCTCAATTGGTTCTTTACTGGTCTTCCTCTCTTATCTCGCCTCCTTGTACGTGCCGATGGCAACTCTAGCTTATATGTCGTCGAGTTTTGCGGCGGCAGCTGCTAGTGCTAGGAGAGTGTTAGAGGTTTTGGATGCTCAAGATGGGGTGCAGGATGCCCCTAATGTTAGACCATTGCCAGTTCGTCCAGTCGGAGGAAGCAGACACGTATGTTTAGAGAAAGTCACCTTCGGTTACGAACCGAACTATCCCGTCCTTCAAGAAATTACCCTAGAAGCGCGACCGGGAGAAACGATCGCACTCGTAGGCGCAACGGGTGCTGGCAAAACTACCCTAGTCTCCCTGATTCTCCGGTTTTTTGATCCTTGGCAGGGACGAGTCCTCTTTGATGGGGTGGATGTCCAAAGCGTGCCAGTCAAAAACTTGCGCGAGCAGATTGCCCTGGTACTACAAGAGCCGTTTTTACTGCCGATAACTATTGCTGAGAACATTGCCTATGGCTGCTTTAATGCTAGCCGGGAAGCGATCGTCAAAGCCGCTCAAGTTGCCAATGCTGACAGCTTTATTCAACGATTACCTCAAGGTTATGACACGGTAATTGGTGAACGCGGAGCAACACTTTCAGGAGGCGAGAAACAACGGTTAGCGATCGCCCGCGCCCTGCTCAAGGATGCTCCAGTGCTAATTCTGGATGAACCCACCTCCGCCCTAGATGCTCAAACAGAGTTTCTGCTGCTGGAGGCATTAGAGCGACTGATGGCAGGACGGACTACGTTTATCATTGCCCATCGCCTCTCGACAATTCAACGAGCTGACCGAATCGTAGTTTTGGATCGGGGGAAAGTAGTAGAGATGGGAACTCACGAGGAGTTGCTAGCGGTAAGTGGCTATTACAAGAAGCTGTATAAATTACACTTCGGCTCAACTCAACCATGCGATCTGCGATCGTGAATTCGCAAACAGGTGGTTAGAAAACTAGCAAGATTTCTGTTTAAAGAGTTTGATCCATGAAGTATTGCATTGTTAATGGAGATGATTTTGGTGCTAGTCAAGGAATTAACAGTGGCATTGTTGAAGCCCACTGTAAGGGAGTCCTAACTAGCACGAGCTTAATGGTGAATATGCCAGCGAGTGAGGAAGCAGCTATCTTAAGCCGTAAACTACCCGAACTGAGCGTTGGTTTGCATATCAATATCACAACCGAGGATGGAGAATTAGCACTCGATCTCACGACTTCGGATCGATGCCGTGCCGAACTAAATCGCCAATTGGAACGCTTTCAAGAGCTAACAGGGCGTCTACCGACTCATCTTGACTCGCATCATAACATCCATCGCTCTCCTCAATTACTGCCCCACTTCCTTAATTTGGCGCAGCAATATCGATTGCCACTAAGAGAACACTCTCCGGTTCGTTATTTCCCCAGCTTTTATGGGCAATGGGATGGAGAGACGCACCTGGAGCAGATTAGCGTGAAAAATTTAGTCCAAATGCTAGAAACCGAAGTTCAGGAAGGGTTTACTGAATTGAGCTGCCATCCAGGTTACGTCGATCCAGAGTTTTCATCAACCTATGCGATCGAGCGAGAAACGGAATTACAAACGCTTTGCAGCCCAATCATCAGAAGCAAGCTCACAGAACTCCAGATCCAACTTATAGGCTTTCGAGAACTCGCCAATTTTCTAGCAAACCTATCAGCTTAGTTGGGAGGGAAGTATTATGTCTGTCGTTGTCATCTCCCCATCAAACGTCGTCACCTTTCCAGAAGGAGGGGGTCATTTCTGGGTTTATATGCAATATGTGCAGGGGCTGCGCCAGTTGGGATGTGAGGTGTATTGGCTAGAGCGCTTCCACAGCAGCGGCGATCGAGAGCAGGATAAACTTATGCTTTCTACGTTTTATCAACGTATGGAACGCTATGGACTGAGTGGAAAGGTCATCCTTTATTCAGACCAGAACGCGATATCGGATCGTGGCAGCGAGTATGAATACGTCGGAGTTTGGTCATCAAAGGCACAGGCAATCTTTCGGCAAGCAGACCTTTTACTAAATTTTTACTATGGTATTCATCCAGCTTTGCTTTCATGTTTTCGACGGACTGCTTTAATAGATATCGATCCAGGTTTATTACAATTTTGGATAACAGTTGGACAGCTCGTCGTACCCCCACACGATTATTACTTTAGTACTGGTGAAACTGTCGGCACACCTAGCGCTAAGTTTTCGGATTGTGGTTTGACTTGGATGCGAATTCGACCACCAGTATGTCTTGAATTGTGGCCATACGTTTACAATCCCAACAGCGAAGCATTTACGACTGTCTCCGGTTGGTGGGGCAATGGTGGCAAAGGGGAATGGATTACGGACGGGCAGGATATCTGCTACGAGAACAACAAGCGAGTTTCCTTCATGCAATTTGTGGAACTACCGCGCTTAACCGACCAAGTGCTTGAGCTGGCGCTGTGCCTGGGTGAGGGAGACGTGGAAGATGACCAAAGCAGAAAAGAGCAAAGCTGGCAAGCTAACAATACCGTACCGTCTGATGTTACTGATTATAAAGGAGACGCAGAGGATCGAGAAGTGCTGGAGAGCTATGGTTGGCGGGTGGGTCATGCCTACAAAATGGCTAGCAGTCCAGATAGGTATCAATCTTACATCCAAATGTCGCGAGGAGAGTTTAGTTGCGCTAAACCTTCATGCATGAAGTTTCAAAATGCCTGGATTAGCGATCGCACCCTCTGCTATTTAGCAAGCGGGAAACCTGTTGTTGTTCAACATACTGGATCGAGTTCCTTCCTACCTAATGGCGAGGGGATGTTCCGGTTCTCGACGCTTAGTGAAGCAGCTGATGCTTTAGCAACAATAAATACCAATTATGAAAAGCACTGTCGAGCAGCAAGGGAAATTGCTGAAACATATTTTGAAGCTAAACAAACTTTGAATGGCATCCTCAACTATGCTCTTAAATTTCAACGATCGATGGAGTGAACCCAATGATCCTTTCTTTTGACTATCCGCCTGCTAATCGGGGAATAGTCGTCGTCTGGGGAATGCTAGCATCCTTCCCATTTGGAGGCATGACTTGGCAAGTGCTCCACTATCTAGCAGGCTTGCGGCGATTAGGTTTCGATGTCTGGTACGTCGAGGATACTGACAGCGAACTATTAGATCCCATTACCTTCTGCTGGCATACATCAGAATATTCAGCAAATGTGCGCTATCTTGCCCAATACATGGATAGTATCGGTTTGGGCGATCGTTGGATTTTCCGTCCTCCAGGAGTGCGAGATGCAACCCTGGGAGCACGTGACTTAATGGGATTGGCAAAATTATACAAGGAAGCGGATGCAGTCATCAATCTATGTGGATACCATCCCCTACGTAGTGAGCACGACGATATAGCCTGTCTTATATATTTACAAACCGATCCGATGGTCGATCAGATTAAAGTAGCTGAGAATGACGCTCAAAAGATTGAGCAACTTGATGCTTACAATTACTTATTCACCTATGGCGAGAATCTTGGAGCGCCCGACTGTCTTGTACCCGTCGATCGATACCAGTGGCATCCGACGCGACCGCCAGTTTGCCTCGATTGGTGGTTTACCGATAGTCCACCAATTTTGGACTCAGCTCTGACAACTATCTCAAACTGGGAGCATTGGGACAATGATATCCTTTGGCAGGGGGAGAAGTATTACTGGCGCAAAGACCGAGAATTCCGGCGTTTCATAGACCTTCCAGCAAAATCTTTGCTACCGCTTGAGCTTGCTCTTGAAGGTATTAATGCTCAAGAGGAAGCTGAAATGATTAATCACGGTTGGCGGATTGTTTGTGCTAGGGCATTATCCGATCCGATCGCCTATCGTAACTATATTTGTGCCTCTCTAGGCGAGTTCACTGTGACAAAGGATCAGTATGTTCGTCCTCGCACTGGCTGGTTCAGCGATCGCTCTGTCTGCTATTTAGCGGCAGGTCGTCCTGTCATAACACAAGAAACAGGATTTAGCAAGTTCTTGCCTACAGGGAAGGGATTATTTGCATTCAACACTATGGAAGATATTCTCGCGGCAGTGGACGCGATCGAAAGCGACTACGAAGGCAATTGTCGGGCAGCTCGTGAAATTGCCTCAGAGTACTTTGCCGCAGAGAAAGTGATTGGCAGTCTCATGGAACGAGGGGGGTTCTAAGTATGGCACGCATTGTTGTTTGCGGATATATGATTCGACATCCAGTCGCTGGCAATCTCTTAGCCTACTTTCATTATGTTTTAGGGTTACATCATTTGGGACATGAAATCTTATACCTGGAGGAAAGCGGCTGGGCTGGGTCTTGCTATAACCCCATCGCCCACAATTACACTGATGACCCAGGCTTTGGACTTCACGCAGTCCAAACGCTAATACACAGTTATGGCGTGAATGCAACAGTCTGCTATGTAAATCGGGATACAGGAGATGTCTACGGTGCAGATTGGCAAGAAATAAAGCAGATGCTCAAGACGGCGGATCTGCTATTAAATATCGGTGGAGTTTGCTGGTTATCTGAATTTCTTTTATGCAAACATCGAGTATTAATCGATATGGACCCATTCTTTACCCAGATTGGAACGTTCGCCGCCGAAGGTCGCAACGAGTATCACGCCTACTTTAGTTATGGCGTTAATATTGGACAACCGGATTGCGGCATACCGAGTGATGGAATTGAATGGCTCCCTACTGTACCGCCTGTTGTACCAGAGATATGGAAAAGCCCAATACTTATTCCCGAAGATAGTGGCGAAGAACGCGCAGATTTACCATTCACGACAATTGCCAATTGGAATGCCTATGGAGGTGTGACTTACAAAGGTGAGGATTATGGGCAGAAAGATCGAGAATTCATGCGTTTGCTGGAACTCCCTAGCCACTGTTCGCAGAAACTCGAACTCGCTCTTGCTGGCAAGGACGCAGAAATAGCAGAGGTTACGAAATCTTTAAAGGCAGCAGGTTGGTTAGTTCGAGATGGCAAAAAAATTAGCGCTAGTCTGTCAATCTACATAACTTATCTGACTGGCTCCCGTGGAGAATTTAGCGTTGCCAAACAAGCTTATGTCAAAACCCGTAGCGGTTGGTTTAGCGATCGCAGTGTTTGTTATCTCGCTGCTGGTCGTCCCGCCATCTTACAAGATACCGGATTTAGCGATTGGCTGCCGACGGGGCAAGGTGTGTTGGCGTTTTCATCTTTGGAGGAAGCGGTAGATTGCATCGAGCGCGTCAATACAAATTATCTAGCTCACTGTCAGGCAGCAAGGGAATTAGCCGAACAATTCTTTAGTTACAAAGTGGTGCTACCTCGACTACTGGAAACAGTTTTAAGCAAGAACACAGCCCATCTATCTCAATTTCGAGTCTGACTGCCTCTGGAGAAGGAAAAATCATCAGCTAATAAATCTAATGAAAACATATAACAAATTTAAAATAGGATGATTATTATTTTTGCTAGTGCTATTGGTCGGTTTCCCATAGGAGGCAACGCCTGGTCTGACCTGCAATACCTCCTGGGTCTGCGTGCGCTTGGGCATGATATCTTCTACTTAGAAGAATGCGGGTTAGAGTCGTGGGTTTATAACTGGCAGACTGAAGAATTCACAACCGAGTTAGACTATCCCAGCAATTATGTGACAAACTGCCTGGAACCGCTTGGCTTTGCAAACCAATGGATTTACCGCGCTGGCTCTCGCTCAATAGGGATGGCAGTTGACGAGTTTAACGATGTTTGTTCCCAAGCTGATTTAATGATTGTTCGTGGCTCTCCACTTTCTGTTTGGAGAGATGAGTATGGATGGCCGCAGCGCCGCATCTACATTGACGCCGATCCAGGTTTTACGCAGATTAAGATTGCTAGCGGTAATTCGGAATTAGTAGAGACAATTGAACGTTGCGATCGCCTCTTCACGATTGGGCAACGCATTGGTGCTGAGGACTGTCTTATTCCCACAAACGGTAGGCATTGGCAAAAGACATTACCTCCAGTCGCACTGTCTTACTGGCCAGTGACTCAAAACGATAACACCCACTTCAGTTCGATTATGCAGTGGCACAGTTATCGAGAGGTGGTCTACGAAGGAGTCACCTACGGCAATAAGGATAAAGAGTTTTTAAAGTTTATAGATATACCGCAACTCACCAAACAGCAATTTCGGATTGCTTTAAGCGGTGGCTTTCCCGATCAACTATCACAGTATGGCTGGGAAGTGATTCCCGGATGGATTGCCTCCTTTACACCAGAATCTTACCAGAAATTTGTCCAAGCATCCCGCGCTGAGTTTGGAGTCGCAAAACAGGGTTATGTTGCTACCAAAGGTGGCTGGTTTAGCGATCGCAGCGTTTGTTATCTCGCTTCCGGTAAGCCAATTCTAGTTCAAGACACAGGTTTAAGCGATTGGTTGCCGATCGAAGAAGGGATTTTAACTTTTTGCGACCAACAGGAGGCAGTCAAAGGTGTAGAAGCCATCAACGCTGACTATGAGCGACACAAGTATGCAGCACGCAGGTTAGCAGAGGAATATTTTGACTCAGATAAAGTTCTTTCGTCTCTGCTAGAGGCGGCAATGAATTAACTGTCATTGAGTATAGGAGATATATTATGTCAACAGTAACTATCGGATTCTTTCCTCGCGAACAATTTACCTTAGCAGCTGAATCTTTACAGCGAATTTTCAACTACACCCACATCCCGTTTAACCTGATTGTAGTAAACTGCAATACTCCAAAAGTGTATTGGCAGCAGATGGAACAGGTATTAGAAGGTCGCAGTAATGTCAAAGTCATTTACAAAGATTGTTATTTGCAGCCCAACCAATTAAGAAACTTGGTAATTCAGGAAGCTAACGATGATTTTTTGTGCTTCGTTGAGAATGATGTTCTTGTTGAGGAAGGTTGGTTATCCCATCTGATCGCTGCCTGCGAAGAACAACCAGCTGATGTAGCTGTGCCCCGGATTATTGAGGGGCCTTTAGGAGCAACAAACGTTCATTGGGACCCAAACCAGGGTCAGGTGCGGTCAGTACAAACAGCCGACGGCGTTAAATGGGAAGTCCTTCCAGCTACGAGCGAGCAGCAACTCGATCGCGGAACTTATCGCCGGACGATACAGTTAGCTGGAGAGGCTCACTGTCGGCTCTACCGTCGAAGTGTTTTTGATCGAGTCTCTCCTTTCGATGAAGATGTTATTTTTCTAGATCATTTCGATTCTAGTTTGGCTTTATATAATGCCAAAATTCCAGTTGTCTTTGAGCCGAAATCTGTTGTTCATTTCTGGCACCCTTATCCTCCTCATCCAGAAGACCTCGATTATTTTTTCATGAGATGGGATCTTGAACAATCCGCCAAGAGCCTCGAGCGTATTCAAAAAAAATGGAACTTGGTTTCACTGTACGGAGACTTAAGTTTTGCCATAGAGCGGAATCACATTGGTCATCTGTACGAGGTAAGAGAAAAACTCAAAACTCTGATATTGCCACAGGAATCTTTTATCTTGGTCGATGAAGACCGCCTGAACGGTAACGAAATCATCAAAGGTTTTCAAACAATCCCCTTTACTGAACGCGATGGGTGGTATTGGGGACGTCCAGTAGATGACGGCACAGCTATTCGAGAATTCGATCGCCTATACCAAACTGGTGCTAGTGCGATCGTTTTCTTGTGGCACACCTTTTGGTGGCTGGAATACTACACCGGATTTGATGAATATTTACGGCAAAAGTTTCCCTGTGTATTACAAAATGACCATCTGATTGTATTTGACCTACGCTCATGAACAAGCCTCTAGCCAGTATTATCATCACCAACTACAACTATGAACGTTTTCTGAAGGAGGCAATTGATAGCGCTCTCAATCAAAACTATCAGCCTTTAGAAGTGATTGTGGTTGATGATGGTTCAACAGACGACTCACAGCAAATCATTACCAATTATGGGGAAGAGATTATCCCTCTGCTAAAAGAAAATGGCGGACAGGGTTCTGCATTCAACGTCGGTTTTGCCGCAAGCCGTGGTGAGGTTGTCTGTTTTTTAGATGCAGATGATGTTTTGCTGCCTGATGCGATCGCCAGAGCCGTTGAACTGCTGGGCGATCCGAATATAGTACAGGTACACTGGCCTTTATCCGCAATAGATGCTGATGGTAAGCCATTGGGAAAATTGATTCCCGATCGACCTCTGCCAGAAGGAGATTTACGCGAGGCGCATCTCCAAGGTAGCATTGAAAGCTATGTCTTCTCACCCACGAGCGGCAATGCCTGGTCGCGTAGCTATTTAGAGAAAATTTTTCCCCTGCACGATATTTACTACTCTCTTAACGCTGATGCGTACTTAACTTTTTTGTCTCCTTTTTTCGGTAGCATCAAGCGCATTGCTGAGTACCAAGCCCTATATCGGATTCATGGTGATAATGGCACTAGCAAGCTTACTTATAGTTGGCAACTTAGCCAATATCACAATCATATAAAAGCTTTGTGCGAGTCTTTACACAAGCACGACATTCAAATCGAAGATGCTTTTGAGCGTTGGAAGGGTTCTGAGTATGAGTTTATCCAACGTCTGGGCGCGTTGGAGCCGGAACTAACTCCCTTAATTCCAATCGGGCAAGGGTACATTTTAGTTGACATGAACGAATGGGGATCTGGTCAGCTTCTGGACAAATGCCAATCAATTCCCTTTCTAGAAAAAGATGGGATGTATTGGGGAGCGCCAAAAGATGATGCCATTGCCATTAAGGAGTTTGAACGACTGTACCGGAAAGGAGCAAGTTTCATTGTGTTTGGATGGCCAGCTTTCTGGTGGTTTGATTATTATGCTGAGTTCGCTTGCTATTTACGTACTAAGTTTCGCTGTGTTTTAGATAATGAGCGCTTGGTTGTCTTTGATTTACGTATGTCTGTTTAATTTTATAGCACAAGCCTTCGTGGTTAGGACATTAACAGATGATAAAACTTAGACACAACAAGACTTTTCACCCAATCCCCAGTCACCAGTCCCCAGTCCCTTGCTATATTTAAAAATTTTTAGTTAAAAAGGCGGTAATTATAAAAACATGGCACTTAAAACCAAAGTTAGCATTGTAATTCCAACTTACAATCGCTCGGAGTTATTAAAAACTAGCTTGCAGAGCGCATTGGCACAAGACTATCCAGATTTTCAAGTTCTTGTCTTAGATAATGCTTCTAGCGATGATACAGAGGCAGTTGTATGTTCATTTGCGGATTCGCGCATCACTTATATACGCAACGAAACGAATATTGGAATGTTTCGCAATTGGCAGCGAGCTATTGAGGTAAATTCTAGTCCCTATCTAGCTCTCTTGTCGGACGATGACATTCTGCTGCCCAACTTCATCCATGAATCTGTCTTAGCATTAGACAACCATCCAGATGCTGGTTTTTCAGTTGCGCAAGCTGAAATTATCGACACTAATGGTGTTCCAGTGCATATGACAGGCAGAGAGCTTTCAGATAACTTTCCAGAAGGGTCAATTGATGGTCTAGAGTTCATCCACCAAATTGCTGATGGGCGGAAATGGATTTTGCTATGTTCAGCGATCGTGTTTCGCGCTAATGCCCTGGCAATGGTTGGGGGAATCGACGCACCGCACTCCAAGTACATGTTTGATTTGAACTTATACTTACGTATGGCGGCGCAATTCGATCTCTTCTTTATTGCTAAACAATTAGCCCAAGTCCGATATCACGTTGAACAAGATTCCCAAATTAATTTTAGTTTTGGAGGAACAGGCCCACTTGGTGTGATCGCAGAACGTACTGATGCGATCGCTTATTTGTTAAAGTCGCCACGTGCAGAGGATGCATCTTATCGTCAGTGGCTAGCAGAGCGCCTGTTGCATATAAGTATGCGTCGCAGTCAGTTCACGTCTGAATTGATACCTGAACTTAATTTGAGCTGGTCAGAACGCCTGCGAATTGCGATGCAGGAAATTACATCTGTGATTCCCGCCGGGAAGCGTTTGATTTTGGTCGATGAAAATCAATTGGGCTGCGAGATTCTGCCGCAATTCGATGCTCTACCCTTTTTAGAACATGAGGGTCAATACTGGGGAGCGCCACTGAATGACGAAATCGCCATCCGGGAACTGGAACGAATGCGTCAAACGGGAGCAAGTTTTATGCTCATCGCCTGGCCCGCTTTCTGGTGGCTTGATTATTACTCTGGTCTACGAAATTATCTCAGTTCAAATTTTTGCCGCGTTTTGGACAACAGTCGCCTTATCGTGTTCGATCTCTCGCTATGAGATTCTTCAACCAGCATTAATCTGCGGTGAAAGCCTCACTTGCAATCAACTGCAAACTCACTGGATCGAGTTGTCATGAACTGGAAATATGAAAAAGCTAAATTTAATATCCCAAGTCGATGGCTAGCCTGGTCAGGAGTTTTGGCTTTAGCTGGTGCTGGCGGTTGGCTAACCTACTTTTTAGCTCTAAATCAACCTCCCGAACCATTAGCAGTACGCTTGTTAACCGTGGAGCGAGGTAATGTTGAAACCACAATTAATGAGAGCGGTACTGTTGAGTTACAGGAACAGCGAATCTTGAAGTCCCCAAAAGAGGGTGCGGTAGAACAAGTCATGGTAAAACCTGGTGAGAGGGTAAAACTTGGTCAAGTGCTGCTGACCCTGCGCTACCCCGAACGAAAAGTTGCTCTTACCAATCAGCAATTACAAATTCAACAAGAGCAACTCAACCTAGCACGTAGTCGCGAGAAAATTATTGAAGCCCAAGAACGACTAACAGCCGAAGAAAAACAACTCCAGAGGCTTGCTCCCTTGGTGCGAGAGGGAGCTATTGCCCAAGAACAAGCCAAAACGCAGGAAGATACTGTACGCGTTGCTCGCGCTAGCCTGCGAGATAGTCAAGCAGAGGCACGTACAACCGCCCTGAAAATTCAGACTTTGCAATTGGAGCGCCAACTTATTCAGCAGCAACTCCAAGATAATATTGTGACTGCACCATTGAATGGCGTAGTCTTGGGTGTGAATGTAGAAAATGGTGATGGGGTCGAGTTGCGTACCAATCTGCTCACTTTGGGCGATCCCAGAAAAGTCTTAGTGAAACTCCAGCTTTCTACCCTCAACGCTGCTCAAGTTCGCATCAACCAACTTGCCCGCATTAATGCGATCGGGCCGAATGCAAGGAGATTCTCTGGACGCGTAAAAAGCTTGTATCCTCAAGCACTCAGCCCTGAAGCCCAAAAACAAGATGGTAGTAGTTCAAAACAATCAGAGCAACCAACAGTACCCGCAACGGTTGAGCTTGATAGCCCGACATTTACACTGCTCCCTGGTAGCAGGGTAAATGTCGAGGTTGTGTTGCAGCAACGCCAGAACGTAGTAGTTTTGAAGACAGAGGCAATTGTGCGATCGCAACCACGCCCGTTTGTATGGGTTCTGGATAGTCAAAATCAAGCCCAAAAACGCACCATTAATCTAGGATTGGAAGGGTTAATGAATGTAGAAGTAACCTCTGGTTTGCATCCCGGCGAACAAGTTATACTGCCCCCCGTTGAGTCGGAACTCAAGCCAGGAACGCCAGTTAAGGCAGGGGAGCAGGGGAGCAGGGGAGCAGGGGAGAAGTTGCAGTAAATTTTTCCTCTTTGCCCCTCTGCCTCTCTGCCCCTCTGCCCAATCCCCAAGCTAGAGCAAAGCAACTATTATGGCTCTTTCAGGTTTTGACTTATTAAATATTACCTTTCACTCTTTAGGTAGAAACCCTTTGCGTTCTGCTCTGACTACTCTGGGGGTATTTATGGGTGTGGCTGCTGTCAGCGCTACACTTCAGGTTGGTAATATTAGCCGAGATGCGATCGCTCAACAATTAGCAAAACGAGGCGCGCCTCAAGTTTCAGTTTATCCAAATTGGGATTCTGGTGGTGAAGCTACCCAACTCAAGTTGGAAGATATGGAATTCTTACGACAGCGAATGGTGGGTTTGCAAGCGATCAGTTCTTTTAATTGGGCTGGTTCTACACCAACTATATTTCGGGACAAGGAATTTACTCCAACTTTGTCACCTGTTTCTCAAGATTTTTTGTTGACTTCAGGGATATCTTTAGTATCAGGACGGTTTTTCACATCAGAAGATTTTGCCAACTACCGCCCGGTAATCGTAATCGATCAATTGCTGGCAGAACAACTTTTTCAAAAGCAAGAACCTGTAGGGCAGCTGATTTATGCTGGAGACAGACCCTATATCGTGATCGGGGTGGTAGCAACTATTTTAAGTGAAAATGCACCTCCGGCGGGTCAACTGTATGTGCCGATGTCTATTTACAACGCTTCGACTGGTAGCCGCGACATCGGGAGCATCCAAATGCGCCCTTATGCACTTGCAGATGTGGAAGAGTTAAGCCACCAAGCAGAGGAGTTACTGTTACAAAGATTTCCAGGTTACAAATTTAAATTTTGGAATAATGTATCAGATATTATACAGCAGCAGAAAACTCTAGAGATGGCTTCTCAAGGTCTAACAGCAGTAGGAGCGATCGCGCTCTTGGTTGGCGGTGTTGGAATTGCGAATATTATGATTGCCTCTGTAAATGAACGAACTGCTGAAATAGGTTTGAGACGGGCCATAGGTGCAACCCAACGCGAAATCATGCTGCAATTTATTTTAGAGGCGATACTTTTAAGTCTAATAGGAGGAACAGCGGCTCTAGGAGTAGTGCATGGATTGACTGTTGTAATTACCGATACCTTTAGCTTGCCCTATAAGTTTGATAGCAGAATTGCAGTGCTAGCAGTGGGTTCAGCGCTACTGGTGGGGGTGGGAGCTAGTTTGCTTCCCGCCGTGCGTGCTAGCCAGATCGATCCAGTAAAAGCCTTGCGCTCATAAGTTTTTTTCTACATTTTGAGGCAGGAAGTATATTGAGTAGAGTGTAGCCAGATACAATTCTTCTTAGGGACTTCCAAAAAATAAAACATTCCATTTAAAATAATGATAATCATTATTATAGGGGAGAAAGTGGCAGCCGACGGCTGCCGCTTTCTCCCCTCCTTTTTGTAGTAAATTCAGTAATAATGATTGAATTTTCTGCTAAAAGATTAGTTTTCTGGAACAATTTATTCTTTGGAAGTCCCTTATTCATCAACTCGCGTAGACGGCGAATATTATCCGCTTTTACAGTTAGTAGAGTCGGGTTTAAGTAAGTCAGCGTAAATAAATATTGTTGGCATAAGACAAAAGCAGAGAGCTTTTAGCAGGGGGAGAAAGAGTTTGAGCGTTATTTACTTTTATTTACACAGTTTGGTTTTATTGTACCGACTTGCTTATTTGCACTGTTTTCTAATAGTTATTTCAAATAATCCTCGGCCTTCTTTTTGGCGATAATCACTGTTTTAAATACGTTTTTTTCAACACTAAAAACAAAACCTGGTGCTACATTCCGTAGCACATCATGTCTATTAAAATTTGTTTAAATATGGAGTTGTAGCATGATTCATGCAAGTATAAATCTTATGAGTTTATACCTTAAAAAAGACTCAAACCATCTATTTACTATTTGGAAAAACTTATGCTGTTGAGTAAAGCTTTATTACTAGGCTGTATAGCGTGTTCAATAGGTTTTACTACTCCGGTCTTCGCTGTTAGTATTAACAAATCTTTAGATGTACAACAAGGTTACAATTTCCAGCCAAATACCTATAAACCTCTTGGGTTTATTAAGACATTAAGCATTGGTGATTTAGCTCTAGTCGCAGATCAATACGTAATCGATCCCACCAGTCGCCCAAGTCCTGGCGGAACCGGGATATATAATTACCCTGTTGTAGCAGTGCTTAGTAATGTTCAATGGGATGGTTCGCCAGTGGGAGATATATTCCTTACAGGGCGTATTTCGACCCCAAATAAGGCGCAGTTAGCTTTGTTGATGGGAGTAATCGGTAAAAAGGTGGTAGCAATTTCCTTTGCTACTTATGAATACAGTACTACCACTAAAACTTACTATCCTAGTTTTGCTTCTTATCAAGGCAGTCGTCCAAGCTATATTAATCCTCCTACTACAACTAATGTAATATATGGCTTGGCAAAAACGTTTACTGTAAATACCCTCCCTAGCACTAATGTTCTCGGCGCCCCAAACTATGTATTTAATATAACTTTATCTCCGACAGTAAGTTCAAGCCCGCAAGTATTCAAAATCCAAACTTCTCCCACTTCGACACAGTTTCAACCGTGGGGATTACCCCAAGCTTCTATCCAACCAACTGAGCTTTATGCGGGAGAATTAGACCTAAGTAAAATTTTTAGTATGACATTCTAAATGACGTTTTTAATGATCGCTATGGGGATTTTTTCACAAAGAGATATGTAACTTTTGTGGGCTGATGCGAGAAATTGGGTCGTCTTTGCACTCAAAATTATTCATTAATTTGCGATCGCTAATCTCGGTTAAATAATTCCGATTAATCTGTGTTAAATCGTTGTAGGCTGTGAATCGCAGGGTCTACAGTCTAACGATGAAAATAAACCGTCATGGTCGCGCCAAGGTTCTAACACAGCAAGAGATACAGCTAATTTTTAGCGATGGCTTAGACAACGGGCGCGATGCCTACGGCGGGCTACGCCTACGCGCTTTGTTCGGTGTCTGCCTGTTTAGTGCCTGTAGAATCCGTGAATGCTGTACGCTACAAACTCAAGATATCTACACACCCAAGGGTAACGTTAGACCGCAGTTTGTCATCAGAAAGTCAAGCACTAACCCTCGGAATGATTATCATTCTTATAGCCTGTATATTTTATTTTCTGGAAGTCCCTTACTTTAATCTCATGCTTTTAAAGGTGGGTTACTCCTGCCTTTTGACTCCTGCCCCAGCAAAAACTGCCTTCTACCCTCTGTTATAAAGACTCTAACTGATGGTAATCTAAGATTGTAGAACCAAATCCAATAAAAACTTTTGTTTTTGACAGTTTTCTTTTTTGGACAACAGTAATATAAGTCGTGAATAAAGTCTTTAACAATTAAGACTTGGTTATGATTTAAGTAAGTTCTAGAGAACTTAGTTAGTTTTTTAACAGGAGAAGTAGGGTGCTTAACAACCTTCATCAGTTATTATCTCCCCGAAAGTGGGGAATTCCCCTCGCGGGCTTAGGCTTACTTCTCGGTTTGGGCTTTCTAGCCAAGCAAACTCAAGTAACATCATTTACAGATTCTCGATTATCATCGGCTCAGATTCACAAAACCTCCGAAAACTCTCTTTTGTCGCAGCTGAGAAAAGTTCGAGAGCAAAGAAGTCAACTTAATACGGCTTCTGGAGGCGGAAACACAGTACCTACAATCACAGCGCTGGTTCCAGGCGATGGGGGAACTACAAAAAGCGCCAGAGTTTTACCAAAAGGAAGTTTTCCTGTAAAAGATGGGATTTACCTCTATGGTCAATCCCCAAAGCCAAACCAGCTTGGTCAAGGTTATATCATATTTCAAAAGCAGCAAGACAAGGTAAAGGGTGCGTTGTATATGCCCCAATCAGAGTTAAATTGCTTTCAGGGTACAATCAACCCATCAGGAGAGTTGGCGATGACGGTTAATACTTCGTCAAATGAAGCCAGTTCTGAACAATCGAATCAGGTAGCTACAAGCAATAGACTGCCCAAGGTTGGTGAGGATGAGTCAAATTCTTATGCTTACTCCCTGGCTCTGCAAGACTTTTATCGGTTAAATTCGATCGCAGCTAGCGATCGCCGCACGTTACAAATGTGTAAGTAATCTCCAATGTCTTGATTATGTCCTTTTGGACTAGACACACTCAAGCAGCCCTGAGTGTGTTATTAAGCAATTCCCAGTAGTTTTCTAGAACTTTTTTGCCAGCCGTTAAAATCGTTGACCTGTAGTCAGCTCAAATCTAAGTTCACCTCGATCGTTAATTCCGAAATCACCTCGAATCAGTCCAAAGGATGACTTGACGCGCAATCCTAAGCCGTAACCAAAGCCACTTCCGGGTTTATCTCGTAGCACTCCTGGTTCTCCTAGCACGGTTTCGCTAGACCCGAAATCTGAGGCGAAGTCAGTAAAAACAACTCCTCCGATTGAGTAAGAAATTGGGAAACGATATTCCACAGAAGCTAAACCATAACTCCGACCACTGGCAACTTTTCCATAACCATAACCCCTGACAGAATTTAGTCCACCAATATTAAAAGCATCAGCTGGTGGAAAGTCTCCCAGAATCGTACCAATTTGGAAATTAATCGCCAACATTTCTGGATTGTCAGTTGGTCTACCATTACCGATCCAACTGACTGGTAAATACTGAATATAATCTCCCCGTAGGCGGTTGCTAGAAATATTACCCAGTCCAATCGGAATTGCTTGTTCTGTGCTGAGAGTGAGAATCGATCCTTGAGTCGGATTTTCTCGGCGATCGCGTCGATCTTTGGATACAGAAAATAATACTGTATATAAGTCATCAATGCCAGTACCGCTAAGAGATAAAGGACTCCCTAATCTATCGACCTGTGTAACGTTATAGTCGCGATTGCGTAAGCTAATTCTGGTATAGTTCAAACTTATAGCTGCATCCCACCGATCAAAAGATTTTAAAACTCCCACAGAACCGCCAAACCTTCCCTCGCGTACCTTGTCACCGTTAGACAATCTGATATCGTCGTTGAAAGTTCCCGATGTATTACGAGTACGAAAAGCTCTGATGCTGTAGCCTAAGCGGTTTGGTTCTTGAGGACGATAACGACTAATGAACTGACCATTAAATTGGACATCTTGACCGCTGATTTGTACAATTGTATCTAATTTATCGTTAACACCGCTAATATTTTCATCTCTATAACCTACCCGACCATATAATCCAACATCGTCGTTATTACCGCCTCCAAAAATTAGAGAAGGGAAGTTACGCTCTTTAATTTCATAGATAAGATTAACGCTATTGGCATCTTCTTGGCGATAAACATTGACTTCATTAAATGACTCTAATCTCCGCAATCGTTGCAAGTCTGCTTCTAGTAAATCTTCACGAAATACCTCACCAGGTTTGAGTTTCAGCAGACCAATGATAAAATCTTTTCGGGTACGTCCTTTGATCGGCTGACCTTTTTCATCGAGTAATCGATCTTTGTTGTTAACAAAACGAATCTGGATATCTTTGACAATTCTTTGAGAAATTTGGGAAAACTCGGCAGACTGGTTATCTACTGGAGTTAATCCGATATAGTCACCATATTTTGCATATCCTCCCTCTATTTCTAAAGTTGGTTTTGTTGCCACAATACTACTAGAACTATCTTCAGTAGAAGATTGTGAGTCTGCAACGGCCTCTAGATTTTCTCCAGCTATTAAGATGAATGCGATCGCAACTACAGCTATTTGAATATACATAAATAAAGCTTTGTCATTACCCACATTTTGGCAACAGTTAAATATTTGATAAGTAATCAAGCGGACATGATATCAAAGCTTCCTTTCTTCAGTGACTAATGTCAAGCTAACCCATTCGCCTTTCTCGTTGTAGCTGCGAATCATCCGTTGGCGCAGGTTTGGCTGAATTAACCACCCCACTTCCAGAAAAAATGGTTGGCGTAACTGCACCTTGACAGGTGAAGTTGCAGAAGCGCCATCTGGTAAAAACAATACTTGCACCTGCTTTTGTGGGTCTTGGTCAAAGAGAACAATCGGGCCTTTGATAGTAGCAGTTGAGGTAATTGTGCGATCGCTAAAAGAGGTACTTTGAATTAATCGCCCAGCATCATCAAGTTGTAATTTGAAGATTGTAGAGTAAGTATCAGGCGATCGCAAATCTGGATATATTGTCACTGCTTGGCCTTGCCATTCTCCCAACAAATCATTTATCTGTAAAGTTGGACGTTCATCTGCTGGGGTTCCAGCTAGATGTTCTCGAATTAAAATTAATTCCTTTAGCTGACCGGTAGTATCAAACAGTTGTACCAGACGCAAGCGGCGATTTTCATGAACAAAAGCGAGTTCTCCACCAAATTCGGAAAATGGCCCTAGCTGAATTAAACCTTCAGAAAATGAGCCATTTTCAAAAAACAGCAGACCCCCTCCCACGGTATTAAAGTCTCTGATTATATCTTGCCCCGAACGGCTCAGAGTTAGGCGCACTTTCTGGCTATTGTTCAAATGTTCTAGGGAAAGACGACTAGGAGTATCGTTCAAAAGTGTTCCTTGGGGAGAAAAATTAGTAAATGAACCTTCCCAAACACCGAGATTCTGCAAAAAACATTCCCATTGTGATTTCATAGTTATTTTGTCATTTGTCATTGGTCTTTTGTCATTTGTCATTGGTCATTTGTCATTGGTCATTTGTCATTTGATTAGCCTTGTTAAGTTGATATATAGGTTTAATTTCATATTCGTTCAAGCAAAACTTCAGTTATTCTTTTAAAATGTTGGGAATTTCGAGTTCAGAAGTCGAAGTTCCGAGTTCAGAAGTCGAAGTTCCGAGTTTAGAAGTCGAAGTTCTGAATTCAGAGGTTAAAGTTCCGAGTTCAAAGGTCAAAATTCCGAGTTCTGAAGTCGGAGTTTTGAGTTCTGAAGTCGGAGTTCCGAGTTCTGAAGTCGGAGTTTTGAGTCCAGAGGTCGAAGTTCTGAGTTCAGAAGTCGAAGTTCCAAGCTCAGAGGTCGAAGTTCCAAGCTCAGAAGTCGAAGTTCCAAGCTCAGAGGTCGAAGTTCCAATGACAAAGGACAAATGACCAATGACAAAGGACTAATGACTATCCTTTAGCAAAACGTCGGACAGCAAATAAGCTCCCCATTAATCCTACACCTGCACCGAAACTCAAAAGAATCAGAGGCAATAATAAAATTTCTGCTGGAGTGAGTTGCACTCTGTTGGTGATGACTTGGATAAACTCAGGTTGATTGACTAGCAACTTACCGAGAAACTGTTGAATCACAGAAATGAAACTCCAAGCGATCGCACCACCAACCAAACCAAAGGCAATTCCTTGTAAAATAAACGGGAGGTAAATCCAAACAGAAGTTGCTCCCACTAGTTGCATAATTTCAATTTCCTGGCGTCGCGCCGTGACAATCAGCCTAATTGTGGTGGTAGTCACTGCGATCGCTGTTAAAGTCAGAATCATCGTAATTGTTAAAGTAATCCAGTTCAGACCCCGGTGCAACTGGGCAATGCGTTTAACTGCTTCATCCACATACTGCACCGTCTCAACTCCTCGTAATTTAGCCAACTGTGTTGCTAAGGTTGGTACAACTTGAGAATTACGTGCTTTCACCTTCATCTCATCAACCAGAGGATTCTCACCTAGCTGCTGGGTAGCACCCTCAATATCAGAAATTCTCATTTCCTTAACTAACTTAGTCCAAGCTTGTTCTTTGGTAATGGTTTTTATCGCCGCCACCTCTGGCATTTTAGCGATTAGTGGCTCAATACTTTCCATCCGTGTATCCGGTTCCAGATAAACTGATACTTCTAGCTGGCTACCAAACTGATAAAGAAGTTTTTCGACTTGCCAAGAGGTTTGCAGACTCAAGCCGAATAAAAACAGTAACACTGTCACAGTACTGACAGCAGCCCAATTCATCCAACCTCCCCGCAATAAACCGAGGAAAGTTTCTTTCAGCAGATAATCAAGTTTCGTGAAAGATTTAAACACACATCACCTCAAAATTTGAACTTAACGCCAAAGCACTAAGTTCAGCTTTTGCGTCTTTGCGTCAATAACACCACTATTTATAGTCAATGGTGCAAAGTTTGCCAATATATCAGCTTTTATCTATTGCTATTTCCTTCTTCTGTCCTCCTGCTGCCTTGACCATTCACCCGATCCTTCATACTATTTGCCACAGATATACTCACTATTGCCTCTAACAGTTATTGATAATAATTGGCTAGCTGTTCTGGTTTCTCAGCAATTTTACTGTTATTTAAACTTGACCTCAAAAAGTGGGAAAATACTTTGGTATTTATACTATGTTTTTCTCTGAATATCGGAGTAATTTTATAGGAGCAACAGATTAATTAAAGGAAAGTTGAGTTATGAACTTCTTAAACAAAGCCAATTTGGACAATAGCTTATTAAACCAGATCCGCGATCGGCTTGAGTCAGTAGAAATACATAATTCTAATCTGGCCAGACTATTGTGCAAAATAATTCCTTCCAATTGCCCTTTTGAAAGAACTGTTAAAGTTTTCGGTCGGACTCTACTTCGCATTCCACCTATGTGTAAATTAAACCCCCTTTATGAACAGATAGTTGGTCTTCGTTTTAAGTGTTTATTATATTTAGTTAATGAATGTGGTGAAGATGCAAGAAAATATTGCTAAACATAGGTTTCTATCAATAAAAAATTGATTAGAGAAATCTTTTTACTAAGAAAAATTGTATAGGAATTCTAGTTGCAATCAGAGCGTCAGAAATAGGCTGATAAACGACTGATCCCGTTTCTTTGTAAAGCTGCGCCAAATCCTAGCTTTTTTTCAACGCAAAGGTACGCAGAGGTTAGCGCAAAGGTACACAGAGGTTTTCTGAAGATAATTCGCTATGTCCCAAAATAATTAGGCGTATCTTCATAGAGAATTGCTATGATAATCGATTTCACATTTAAAAGTACTGTTTAATGATGTCAGCCTTGATAAAAGGATCGCTGCAAGTATGGTGCAACGTGACTTCACAATAATTATTTTGGAGATTGGTACTACGTCTAAGGGGATATTTAAAAAGTATTATTGCTAACAATAGAACCTCAAAGACCTAACCCCTAGCAAACCTTACTGACGATATAAGGGTTTCACAGCCTCTCACTCTTGGCATTAGTCTGCCGTTAAGCAAGCAAAAAGAGGAATGGCAGATGGGTTTTTGGTATACTCCAGGACTTTTTAAACATCCTCTAACTGAGATTGATAGAATGAAAATAGTAGGAATTTTCACCATCTAGCCATCGAGACTCATGCCCTCTGAAATTGCTGTCGAGAAAAAAAAGTTAAAAAATCCACCTTTGGAGCTTCATTATTTAGGCGATCGCGTGCTGCGTCAAGCTGCAAAGCGGATTTCTAAAGTTGATGACGAACTTCGCCAAATAGTGCGCGAAATGCTGCAAACTATGTACAGCAAAGATGGCATTGGTTTGGCTGCACCCCAAGTGGGAATTCACAAACAACTAGTTGTCATCGACCTGGAACCAGAGAACGCAGCTAATCAGCCTTTGGTCTTGATTAACCCCACCATTAAACAAGTCAGCCGCGACATCTCTGTTGCCCAAGAAGGCTGCTTGAGTATTCCCAACGTATATTTAGACGTAAAGCGCCCCGAAGTCGTAGAAATCGCCTATAAAGACGAATACGGTCGTCCTCGGACATTAAAGGCTAATGACCTTCTGGGACGCTGCATTCAGCACGAGATGGATCACCTTAACGGCGTGGTATTTGTAGACCGTGTAGAAAACTCCTTGACTTTAGCCCAGGAGCTATCTAAGAATGGCTTCTCGTATCAAGCGGTGAAACCAATAGCATAGGGGGGCAGTAGTGTATTTAACTCCAAAAAGTAGTTTATTTCTCGGTGGTTCTTGTGTAAGCGCGATCGCAGCCGTCGGTTCGGTTTTTGAACTCGGTTACGGACAGCCAGATTTTGGTTTTACAGCCACGGCAATTATCCTGGTATTAAGCATTCCACTCACAGGATTATTTTTCTTTGCCGCAGTTAAGGACGCAAGGGCTAACATGAAATAAGCATCAGGTACATAAAAAAGGTAAAAGGATGAAGCAAAAAGGCAAAGTTCATTCTTTTACCTTTTATTTTTGCTCTCCATTTTGCACTGCCCCTAAAGCTTTTAGCGTCACTAACTGCGCTGTGGTTAACCCTGTAACCCCGGTGATATTCATTTTTTCGTAGGGTCGTGGCGATCGCAGTGTTCTTACACACTCACCCGTCGATACATCCCAAAGCTTGATTGTCTCATCTTGGCTACCACTAATCAGGGTTTGACCGTCGGGACTAAAAGCAACTAACTTTACCCAATTAGCCCCTTGCAAAGTTTTCAGGCACTTGCCATTATGGACATCCCATAATTTTATCGTTTGGTCTTCACTGGCACTAGCTAAAGTCTGACCATCGGGACTAAAGACAACTGACCAGATTCGATTAGTATGTTCTTGCAAAGTTGTCAAGCACTTGCCCATGAAAACATCCCATAACTTCACTGTTTGGTCATCACTGCCACTAGCTAAAGTCTGACCATCTGGGCTGAAAGTAACCGATCTGATCCGATTGCTATGTCCTTCCAAAACTTGGATGCATTCTCCTGTATAAATATCCCATAACCTCACTCTTTGGTTTTCACTGCCACTAGCTAAAGTTTGACCATCGGGACTAAAGGCAACCGATCTTACCCAACTGGTATGCCCTTTCAAGGTTTGAAGACATTTTCCGGTGTGAACATCCCATAATTTCACTGTTTGGTCGTCACTGCCGCTAGCTAAAATTTGACCATTGGGACTAAAAGCAACCGATCTAATTCTATTGGTATGTTCCTGCAATTTTTTCAGGCATTGTCCCGTCTGAACATCCCATAATTTAATTGTTTGCTTTTCACTGCCGCTAGCTAAAATTTGACCATCAGGACTGAAGGCAATTGACCGTACCCAACTGTTATGCCCCTCCAAAATTTTGAGAAACTTATCGTTACGAACATCCCATAATTTCACTGTTTGCTTTTCACTGCCACTAGCTAAAATTTGACCATCGGGACTGAAGGCAACTGACCGTACTCGATTGCTATGCCCTTGTAAGGTTGTCAAGGATTTACCATCCTGAACATTCCATAATTTAACTGTTTGGTTTTCACTACCACTAGCTAAAGTTTGACCATCGGGACTGAAAGCAACTGACCTGACCCGATTGGTATGCCCCTGCAAGGTTTTCAGACATTTACCATCACGAACATCCCATAATTTCACTGTTGGGTCGTCGCCACCGCTAGCTAAAGTTTGACTATCGGGACTAAAGGCAACCGACCATACGCGATTGGTATGTCCCTGCAAGGTTTTCAGGCATTTCCCATCACGAACATCCCATAATTTCACGGTTTGGTCGTCACTGCCACTAGCTAAAGTTTGACCATCGGGACTAAAAGCAACTGACCTTACCCAACTGCTATGTCCCTGCAAGATTTTCAGGCATTTACCATCACGGACATCCCATAACTTCACTGTTTGCTTTTCACTGCAACTAGCTAAAGTTTGACCATCGGGACTAAAAGCAACTGACATAATTCGATTGGTATTTCCCTGCAAAGTTATCAGACATTTGCCGATGTGGACATTCCATAACTTCACTGTTTGGTCTTCACTGCCACTAGCTAAAGTTTGACCATCGGGACTGAAGGCAACCGACCTGACCCAATTGCTATGTCCTTGCAAGGTTTTCAGGCATTTACCATCACGAACATCCCATAATTTCACTGTTTGGTCATCACTACCACTAGCCAAAGTTTGACCATCGGGACTGAAAGCAACTGATTTTACCCAACTGCTATGTCCAATACAGGTAAAAAGTAGCTTTCCATCGTCAACTTGCCACAAGTAAGTTTTGCCATCAGCATCACCCGTAGCCAAAAGTTTTCCATTCGGGCTAAATGCTACTGACGAAATACTAACTAATGTTTCGGCAAAAACGCATTTAGCTAAATCGCTATTGGCAAAATTTACCCGATGCAAATTCACACTTTGTAAATATGCTTGCCAAATAGTCAGATTTGAAAAATCGTAGCCGCTAAAATCAGTTTGTAATTGACAAAGAATATTTAACAGATTTCCACCTGCATATCCTGCTGTTTGGGGAATCTGTCGCAGGGACAATAAAATTTGATATAGATGATGTTCAATATTTTTAGCATATCGAAAAATAGTTGATAACCTATCTATAATTGGTTTAATAATCAGGGTAATCTGAGTGTTTCTAATATAATCTTTGGCCGTCGCTTCCATTAAAGCATGGCTGATAAATAGTCTAATATTACGAGTGGTAATTTCGTCACAAACTTGTTCAATCAGTTGGTCGGTGATGTATTCCATGACCACAGATTGGAGGGTGAAAAGTGCTGTTCTTTGTTCAATTAGCGATCGCCTCCGTAGTGATTCTAGCGCCTCCATCACTTCTCTTTTGGGCAAAGGACGCGCAATATCATTTAGCAACTCGTCTAGAGAAACTAACTCGCGCTTGATTGCTAACCAATAAATTATTTCTTTTTCGATCTCTGACAAGCGCTCAAATTGCTGGTTTAGTAAATTTCGGGTGTCGCCAAAAATGATCTCTCCTTCAGCTAGAAAGGCAGCGATATCACCACCAAATAACTCCCGAATTGGCTCAGAAACTAGCTTTAACGCTAAAGGATTGCCAGAATACTTCTCAACTAGCTTGGCCCATTCCCGTTGTGAGCCAAATAACCCTTTATCTTGGAGAATTTCTTGCCCTTCTCTTTCTCCTAAGCCAATTAACGATAATGTTCTGACTGGTGATGCTTCTCCCTCTAAAGAAGCAAATTCTTTTGGTTTTTCACGAGATGTCAGCACCAAGCAGCTTTGATGCGGTTCTTCCCCTACCCGCCTAAGTAGTTGACCATAATCTTCGTATTCTTGTTTATATTGTCCGGCGCGATCGCCTGATTGTAAAATTGTCTCTGTATTGTCAAATACCACAAGACAACGATGCTCTCGTAAATAATGAATCAGCAGTGTTACTTTACCATCTACGCTTTCTGGCAAATTTGTTTCTCTCTCATCAGATAAAAACCCGATTAGGCTCGTCAACATCTCTGCGACGGGTGGCGCATTGCGGAGACTCCGCCAAATCAAATATTCAAAATTCTGCTGAACTTCCTTTGCCAGTTTCACAGATAAAGCAGTTTTGCCGATTCCCCCCATTCCCAATATTGCCACTAGTTGGCAGTTATCCTTAATGAGCCACTGCGTTAGCCCAGACAATTCTGCTATGCGTCCCCGAAAAAAGCAGACACCAGGCGCTTCACCCCAATCTTGACAGTTTTGGGTGATGGATTTCTCATTGTGTGAAGATGCTTGATACTCAGATTCTATAACTTGCTGTAACTTAGTGAGCTTACCTGGGCCGCTACCAGTAACATTAAATTTCTTGTAAACTTCGCTTAATCTTTTGCGTACTGCTTCGGCACTGATTGCCAATTCTTTCGCGATCGCATTTGGCGATTGTCCCTCAACAGCATATAAAAACACTTCGATCTCGCTGTTAGACAAGCACCGTTTTTCGGCTAAAGCCAAAAGAACGTTTTCGGAAATGACACTCATACTCACACAAAGACAGATTACAAACCAATGTTATCTCACATAGTGAGATAACATTACTGTTAATACAGCATCTTCTCAATATTTCAGGGTAAACATTTGCTGTGGGAATGCTTTCTTAGGCTTTGTCGTTTTTCTCTGACGGGATGGGCGATCGCGTGGATGAGTTTAGTTTACCTCACCTCACCTAAACAGTGCTGAGTTTAGGAGTTAAGAGTTAGGAGTTTTGTTTATCTCCTTGTCCCCTTGTCCCCTTGTCCCTCTGCCCCTCTGCTCCCCCTGCTCCCCCTGCTCCCCCTGCTCCCTGCCTTATCCTTACGCCGACCTACTTAGTTTGTGCAACTGGCTGCACGCGCAAACCCTCTGTCTCATCAACCGTAGGAGTGGCAATGAGCGATTCATTTCCTGTCAGACCTGATGTAATTTCTACTTCAGTACCATAATCTCGCCCAACGGCCACTTTTTGATAATGCACTGTATGGTCTTTGGTTACAGTTGCTACCTGCGTACCTCCGGCATTAACAACTAAGGCACTATCCGGCACAACAAAAGGAGGATTAGTGCGGTTAATGGCAAATCTGACATTGGCATACATCCCAGGTCGCAGCGTCGCGTCTGAATTGTGTACTTCTAATTGTGTCAGCAAAGTACGAGTAGTTGGGTCTATAGCGTTGCTAGTACGCACTACTTTACCCGTAAACACTCGTTGGGGTAACTCTTTGACTGTAATTTGTGCTGTTTGTCCAGTTTGAAGTGACTGTGATAAACTTTGGGGAACACTCACATTTACCTTTAGATTGTCATAAGCAGCAATCGTATAAAGGCTGCTATTGCTAGTGTTAGTGTTGCTGGTACTGCTACTGGTGTTGCCATTACCTGCTGAAATTAAAACACCTGTATTGACATTACGTGCAGTAATCACTCCGGCAAAAGGAGCAGTGACCTTCTTATAAGACTGCAAAACAGTATTACGCTGGAAGTTTGCTTGACTTGCATAGGCGTTAGCTTGTGCTGCTTTGATGTTGGCAGAATCGGAATTAATAGTGTTTTGTGCTGCCTCAACGCTGGCGAGATTAGCTTGATATGTAGCATATTTTGTATCTGCATCTTGTTGAGGTACTGCACCTTCTTTGACAAGAACTTGCCAGCGCTGCCAGCTCTGACGTGCGATCAATAAATTAGCGCGGGCTTGCTTCAAATCAGAAACACTTTTAGCTAAATTAGCACGAGTTTGAGATACATTGGCTTGTGCTTGCACTACCTCTGCCTTCGCTTGCAGAACTTGCTGATCGGTGTCTGGTGAATCAATTTCTGCCAACAACTGACCGGCTCGGACGCGATCGCCAATATCTGCATACCACCGCCGTAAATACCCAGTACTGCGAGCGTAGATGGTCGTTTGATTCTGGGCTACAACACTACCAGGTAATTCCAATTTGGTAGCACCAGTAGCGCGACGGGGAGCGATTACGTTAACAGAGGGTACTGTGCTTGCTTCCTTGACTGCTGCTTGTAATTCCGACTTTTGGCTTAATCGGGGTAGAATACCTATCGCCAGTAGGCTACCAAAAAAAACAGCACCAATTATACCCCAACCAATACCACCGATGCCGCGCCTGTGTTTTCTAGAAGTCGTTTGTTGTTCAGAATCAGGAGATGGACGATGCTGAGAATCCATAGGTAAACTGTCCTGTATTATCTTAAATTTGCAGAAATTTAGCAGCTAGAGTCATTACCATTATTAGACTTCTTGCAGAAGTGCTATTCAGGTAAGGGGTAAAGGGGAAAGCAGCTTAGAAAAAACCCTTTCCGCTACGGTGTACACACAAGTTTTTGACTTGCACCTTTGTTGCATTGGCTTGCACCTTTGTTGCATCGACTTGCACCTTTGTTGCATTGACCTGCACCTTTGTTGCATTGACCTGCACCTTTGTTGCATCGACCTGCACCTTTGTTGCATTGACCTGCAAAAATTAATCTTCCCTACGTTACGTAGTAACTTTAACGTGAGTTCGACAAACCTCTCCCTCTCCTAAAAGGCTACGGTGTACACACAAGTCGAATTACCCCCCTTAATCCCCCCTTATAAAAAGGGGAAATCAGATATTTTGTTCCCTCCCCTTTACAAGGGGAGGGTTAGGGTGGGGTAAAACCTTGGGTTTTTCAGCTATTTAAGACTTGTGTGTACACCGTAGCTCCTCGTAGGAGAGGGGCTGGGGGAGAGGTCAAAATAGCACTCGTCGAACTCACGTTAACTTTAAAAGATTGATGTGTACACCGTAGCTCATGTCTATGACTTGCCTTGAGATGATGACAACGAATATGCTGTCCGTGAATCGGAGAAATTTAAATCGTCATCATCCTCATCAATAAGACGAGGTGGTTGACGCCGCATAATGCTGTATACAACAGGTACAAAGATCAGAGTAGCGACTGTTGCAGCTGACAAGCCGCCAATTACGGCGCGACCCAAGGGTGCATTCTGTTCGCCACCTTCACCAAGACCTAGAGACATTGGCACCATCCCGATCAGCATGGCTAAGGCAGTCATCAACACCGGACGCAACCTTGTATAACCTGCCGCTAGGGCTGCTTTATAGGCATTTTCCCCTTCTACACGTTGCTCATTCGCAAAAGTAATCATTAAAATACTGTTCGATGTCGCTACACCTATACTCATAATTGCACCCATTAACGAAGGGACGCTTAGAGTGGTGCGGGTGACAAACAGCATCCAAATGATCCCTGCTAAAGCACTTGGCAACGCCATCATAATAATCAGGGGATCGAGCCAAGATTGGAAGTTCACTACCATTAAGCAGTAAACCAACACAATTGCAAACACAAGTCCTAAACCAAGTCCTAAAAACGAAGAGTTCATCGTTTGCACTTGCCCTCGGACATTAATCTGACTTCCCTTCGGCAATTTTTTCTGATAATCAGCGATAATTCGATTTACATCATTGGCAACTCCCCCAAGGTCGCGACCAGAGGCGTTAGCGTAGATATCGAAAACTGGCTGAATGTTGTAGTGATTCACAACTTGCATCACTGTGTCGCGTTTGACACTAGCTAAGTTACCTAACAGCTGAGGTGTAGTTTGACCATTGCCAACTGGCGTATTTTTTAGACTATCAATAGAGTCAAGTTTATATTGGGGAACTTGTACAGCCAGGGTGTAACTCACGCCTTTTTTGGGATCGAGCCATTGGTTGATTGCAGCTTGACCGCTTGAACTTAAGGAAGTGAGGACGCTATTGGCAACATCACGCTGGGTCATACCCAATTGTTGAGCCTCGGTGCGATCGACATCAAGACGTAATTTGGGAGCATCGACAACTTGCTGGAGATGTACATCTACAGCCCCAGGAATACGCGTCATCCGCGCGGCGATTTGTTGGGCAATTTCAAAGTTGCCCTTTGAGTTTTTCAGAGGGCCAGATATTTGCACATCAACAGCAGCAGGCAAACCGAAATTGAGAATTTGAGTCACAATATCAGCCGGCTCAAAAAAGAAGGTGTAGCTGGGAAATGTCGCTTTCAATTTCTGGCGGAGTTCCTTGACGTAAGAAAAAGTTTCACCAGATTCTTTTAGGGAGACAAGAATATCAGCATCAGCCTGTCCAATTGTCGCGCCGTTGTAGCCATAAGTAAGGTTAATGCCACTGGTGGGTAAGCCGATGTTATCCAGAATTAGAGCGAGATTATCCTTCGGTACAGTTTGGCGGATAACCCCTTCAACTTGGCTGACAATTTTTTCTGTCTCTTCCAAACGAGTACCAGGTAAGGCTCGAACATGGAGGCTAAACTGACCACCATCGACTTCCGGGAAAAAATCTTGACCGACGAATGGTAACAAAACTCCTGCACTGACGATAAAAGCACCAAATAGCACAAAGACTATGCAGCGGTGACTTAATGCTGAGGCTAGGACGTTGTAGTACCAACTGCGAAGTTTCTCAAATTGCTGGTTAAACTTTTCGTGTAGCCGCCATATCCAATCTTTCTTTACAGGTTTGGCAGTTGTCGTTGCTGCCTCTTCTGTTTGGTGGTGGTTATCGTGACCATTATTATTTTGGACTGGCGAATGGGTGTGGCGATCGCGATTATCATGGATTTCGACTAGCGAATGGCTGTGGCGATCGCCGTGACCATTATTATTTTGAACTGGCGAATCTATATAATGGCTGTTGTTACCATTATTATTTTGAACTGGCGAATCTAGATGATGGTTGTTATTACCATTATGCTCCTCGTTTTCTCTATGCCAGTCTGCTTCGGATGGTAAAAGATAGCTTGCCATTGTCGGGACTACAGTCCGAGATAGCACATAAGAAGCAAGCATCCCAAATACTACCGCCATCGCTAGGGGGACAAATAGGTACTTTGCTACTCCACTGAGAAACACGACCGGCACAAAGACAATACAAATACATAATGTTGCTACAAGTGCTGGAGTAGCGATTTGCTGCGCTCCATCTAAGATTGCTCGCTTGATGGGTTTACCTTGTCCGAGATTTCGGTGGATATTTTCAATTTCGACTGTGGCATCATCTACCAGAATCCCAACAGCTAAGGACAAACCACCTAAAGTCATGATGTTGAAAGTTTGTCCCAAACGACTCATCACAATAATTGAAACTAGCATCGAGAGAGGAATCGATACGGCTACAATTAAAGTGCTGCGCCAACTTCCCAGGAAAATTAAAATCATCAACGCAGTGAGACACCCGGCAATCAATCCTTCTTTAAGAACGCCTTCGATAGAAGCTTTCACAAATATAGATTGATCGAACAAAAATGATAAATTCAGTTCTGGGGGCAAGGTGGATTGGATGCGAGGCAAAGTTTTTTTGACTCGCTCGATCACATCAATGGTTGAGGCATTGCCACTCTTCAGGATACTAAGTAAGCTCGATCGCCTCCCATTCTGACGTACAATGTTCGATTGCACACCAAAGCCATCTCTTACCTGCGCGACATCACGAATGGAAATGACAGTACCATTAACTTGCTTAATTGGCAAGTCGTTGAGGGCTGCCACCACATTTGGACTATTGTTGATTTGTACGGCGAAGTCGCGATCGCCTATTTTCATATCACCTGCCGGCAAAACCAGATTTTGGGCACTGACAGCATTAGTCACATCTTGGGCAGAAATGCCATTAGCCAACATCGCTTGGGGATCGATATCAACCATAATTTGCCGAGGTTTACCACCATAGGGCAGAGGTATACTCGCTCCTTGCACTGTTGCTAATTGGGTGCGAACGAAGTTGGTAGCATAGTCGAAGAGTGCTTCTTCCGGCAAGGTTTTGCTACTGACACTCATCTGGATAATCGGCACCGAAGAAGCGTTGTATTGAATGATGAATGGCGGTGTAATCCCAGGTGGCAAAGGGCGGAGAATTGTTTGGCTGACGGAGGTAATTTGAGCGACTGCGGAGGCGATATTAGCGTTGGGTTGAAAGAAAACCTTGACGACGCTAACACCACTTAAAGATTGAGACTCAATATGTTCGATGTCACCAACAGTTGTTGTCATAGCGCGTTCGCTAATAGTGACGATTCGCTGTGCCATTTCCTCAGATGTCGTACCAGTGTAAGTCCAAACTACGCTGACAACCGGAATGTTAATTGCGGGAAAAATGTCAACTGGTGTACTAAATATCGTCACTACACCCAGGATCACAATCATCAAAGCGGCGATCGCGAATGTATACGGAAGACGTAAAGCAATTTTGACGATCCACATAGTTAGTTAGGATACTTCAAAAGTTTTTTGTGTTAAAGCTGTTTTACTCAGCACTCAGTACTCAGCACTCTTGATTGAGGTTGGCGTTTGAGCTAATTGAAGTTGTTCTGTTTGGAGTTGCTCAACTAGCCACTCAATCTCCGATTTGATGACTTGAACTGCCCGCTTTTGCACTTTCGCTTGATATAAATCATCAGTAACTTCCAGTGCTTTTTTCTCTGCAAGGCGTAACTGACATAACATCAATCGATGTTCGATTAACTGGACTCGTTCTTCGGGTAATAAATGGCTAAAGAAAAAAAATTTGATAAAGAATCGCGATCGCATATTCACCCAACTTTCATGAGGATATGCCAACATCTCTTGATACCAAGTGTTTTTGCCGAGGAGTGTAATCTCATATACCTTTCCACACTGCCCACCTTCTTCTCCTTGTTCTGCACATAAAATCACTTCACCTTGTTCTTCCATGCGCTTCAGCAAAGGATAAATCGCGCCATAGTTGACACAAATACTGCAACTCATAAACATTTCTAGTTGCTGTTTGAGCCGATAACCATTTAATGGCTCTCGCTGTAATAAACCTAATACTGCCAACTTCAGCATTTTGATATATCAATCTGATATGTCGATCAACAATATCAAATTGAGCTTTTTTAGCCAAGTACCCAAGGTTCAATTGTCAGGATTCTCTGTGATATCGTAAAGGCCAAGCTGCATAAGTTACCTGTGAGCTAGTTACGAGCGAGTGAGATGCCCACCTCACAATAGGTAGTTGAGTAGTTTTTTATTTGAAAGTCCCTTAGTGCTAAAAGTGAGGACTCATTTGGAGACTTCAGCCGGATTTGTAGTATCTTATGCTATTTAAATAATTTTCTCTACAGTTTACCTTGACTCAAGTAACTAAGTTACTTAAACTTAATAACTTAGTTACTTTGTTACTTGACCTAACAACTAAACTAAGTTACTTTATAGTTAGCAGTAGAAACCACGGTAACTTAATAAGGTTAAGGGTGAATTAAAAGAAACTTAGTGAGTCGAAGAGAAAGGCAAAGGCTGGAACTGCAAATTCTGAAAAAGGCAATTTGTATACAAATTACCTGAAGGAATTTCAAGGGTTCAATGTGCGTAGTACACCTTCTATGCAACTACGCGCATTGAGCGCCTAATTTTTGATATCCAGATTGCCCTGAAAATTCATCAAAGAGCTTAATTTTTCATCATCTGCAAATATCAAGACCACCTTTGATTGGTATTCCCACTCCACTCAGGAGTAGGACTTTTGTCTACCTTGATTTAGTGGGAGCAAAGCTGTGGAGAATTCGCTGTTTCTTTAGTGTGATCGGGGGAGCGCAAACTGCTACCTAGATTCAACTTTCAAAACAGGAAAAAAACTATGAAACCCAGTCTCAAAGATAACGATAATCTGTTGTTCAGGTGGTTTTGTATAGGACTCAAATATTTTCTGCTGGGGCTGCTGGGGCTGGGAATAGCCTTTGTTGTGTCTCACACTTTGGGGGCAAATGCAATAGTTGGGATGCTTTTATCCGCAAGTCTCCGGTCATGGGTTGCGAAGATAGCGATTTTCCTAGTCTGTCTATTTGCGATCGCCATGATATTCGAGTCTTGGGGTTAAGGCTCATACTGACCATAAATAGCCTTTCGCTGAGTGAAGTCAGCCAAAGGCTTCGTAACGTAACTTTTCACTTGGAGATCGTATCATGTCTAACAACAACAACGGCTCTGGAGTAGAAACATTTTCGCCACTTTTAGTAATCTTAGTGGCAGGGTCAATTTCTTTGGCGATCGTTAACAAAGCTAATCATCCAGCATATTTTGACATCGTTAAAATAGCTATAGCCTACAGCTTTGGCTCAATCAAGTCCCAAGGAAAAAGTAAACATTCCGATGCTCCCCACGATGAGATAGACCGAGACGAGTTGAAATAGCAGATGTAAAAGCAGTAAAAAATACCTGTTTTTTACAGATAGTCTGCCAAAGGTGAGTTGCAGATTATAATTTACTTCTAAAATAGAAGAATGCTGTCAACTCCCACTCAACTATTGCGACTGTCTCAAGGACAACTTAACTTACTAGAAGCTTGTCCGCGTAAATTTCAACATACGTATCTCGAAAAACTTAATTCTCCCTCAAATCCAGAACAAGAAGAACGGCTAACTTTGGGTAGTCGTTTTCACTTGCTAATGCAACAGCGAGAAATGGGTTTGCCAATTGATAGTTTCCTGGAAGCAGATGCTCAACTGCAAAGCTGGATGCTAGGTTTTGCCGATGCAGCACCAGAAATTTTAACGGCTGCATCTGATAATCAAACTTTCCGTGAAAGCGAACACTACCGGACTCTGCAAGTTCAGGATTATTTGCTCACAGTTATCTATGATTTATTGATTGCAGATAACCAACAAGCGCAAATTCTCGACTGGAAAACTTATCCGAAACCACCCAATAAACGCAAGTTAGAATCAAACTGGCAAACACGGCTTTATCTATATGTATTGGCAGAAACTAGCGACTATTTGCCAGAAAAGATTTCTATGACTTATTGGTTTGTTCAATCTGAAGGCAAACCCCAAAATATTAAATTTAATTACAATACGGCTCAACACGCACAAACAGGAAAGAAACTTAATCAACTATTAAGTCAGTTAACTCATTGGTTGGAAAATTATCAAAATAACCAGCAGTTTCCCCAAGTGGTGGAGGGTAGCAAAAACTGTGATTATTGTCAGTTTGCTAAACGGTGCGATGCCTACGGCGGTAAACTACGCACACAAGCGACTGAAGATGCAGTGAAAGACTCATTGCCAAATTTTGACAGTATTCAAGAAGTCTCACTTTGATTTTATCCGCAGGATTTGGTTGCTAAAACAGATTCCTTATATCTGTAGAGTCTTGTGGAAAATTAAAAAGTAATGTAAAGTCCTTTTTCTAACTCTAAAACATTTGAAAGCATTTTGATTTAAAAAGCTAGATTCGGTAAATGCTCTTTTTTTTCATTCAACAACATATCTATAGTAAATAAATCACAATTTCTAAATTTATGTCAACTTTTGATGAAACTGAAGCAATTTATGTACGCGAATTAGGAATTGATGACATTGCTCCCGTTTACCACTTGGGAGAAGGGTTATTTACCAGCGATTTATACCCTTATTTATACCGCACCTGGGATGAATGGGAAGTGATTGGACTTTACAACACCGATCCAGAATACTGTCTTGTGGCTGAAACAGATGGGGAATTAGCAGGATTCGTTTTGGGAACTATCATCACCAAAGCATCCTGGACTTATGGATATATTTTATGGCTGGGAGTTAGTCCAAAATATCAGCGTCGGGGAGTTGCAGACAAGTTGGTTGATAAGGTCGTCGCCCGGATGATTGAAGATGGGGCGCGGTTTATGCTGGTAGATACTGACCCCACCAATACTTCAGCATTAAAGTTTTTTAATCGCAAAGGTTTTGGTAATATCCGCCAGCATATTTTTTTGTCGATGAATTTAAGCAAGCATGAATATTATGGCAGATTGATTGATTACGAACACCAAAAAGCTGAAAGAGCAGGTTACAGGCGATCGCGTCCAGCAATTCGTGCCCGTAAAGCTGATAGTGTAGCAAATGAAGTCGTCCTCAATCCTCTAGTGAGTGAATCTCAAATAACTGAGGATCAATCCCCAATCTAACAAAAGTTAGGAGTAGCCCTTTCAATTTGGGTAAAATTTTTGGACAAGAATTCCTCTTTTTTCCGTGTTCTCTGCGCCTCTGTAGTTCAATAAATGACTTTTAAACCGTAGACGCATAGAAAACGCAGAGAGAAAAGCATGATGGCGATTGTGAATTTTGAATTTAGAGCAAAGTGGTGTGACTTATGTGTATAGAATTTGGGCGAGAAATCTGCAGCAATCTTGACATTGCAGAATCGCGGGAGTGGTTAGTTACTAACGGTATTGGTGGTTACGCCTCTGGGACTGTGGCTGGTTTATTGACTCGCCGCTATCACGGACTATTGGTAGCAGCATTGAAACCACCTTTGGGTCGCACTTTAATGCTGACAAAACTAGATGAAACTGTATTGTATGGCGTTAGCGCAGCTCCTTTGCAGGAGGCTCGCTCTTATTCTCTAGACACTAATCGTTGGGCAGATGGTATTGTCAGTCCGCACGGTTATCAGCATATTGAACGTTTTTCTCTAGAAGGTACAATTCCTGTATGGCGTTTTGCTATTGCCGATGCCTTATTAGAAAAACGGGTGTGGATGCAACAAGGCGCTAATACAACTTATGTTCAGTATACTTTGCGTCGTGCCACCCAACCGCTAAAGTTGAGGCTCAAAGCAATAGTCAACTACCGCGATTATCACAGCGATACTCAAAGCAATGGTTGGCAGATGTCTGTTGACGAGGTGGAACAGGGGATTTGTGTAACTGCTTATCCGGGTGCTGTACCACTATATCTACTGAGTGATTCACCTAAAGGCGATGCCTACGGCGGCAAGCTACGCAGCATTTCACGTGTTAATACATCTGTTGTTCATAATTGGTATCATGGCTTTGACTTGGCAGTTGAACGCTATCGGGGATTGAGAGATCGAGAAGACCACCTCCACGCCGCCACTTTTGAAGTTACACTGAATCCTGGGGAAGCGATCGCATTTGTAGCCAGCACAGAAAAACAACCAAATCTCAACGGTGAAGCTGCACTAAAGTTACGTCGCGCTCAAGAGCAGAAGTTAACAGGATTTTGGAAAACTAATCGACCCCTGAAAATTAAAGAATCACCTAGCTGGATCGACCATCTAGTACTAGCTGCTGACCAGTTTATTGTCGATCGCTCATTGCCAGAAGACCCCTACGGCAAAACCATCATCGCTGGTTATCACTGGTTTAGCGACTGGGGACGCGACACGATGATTAGTCTACCTGGTTTGACAATTTCCACTGGTCGTCCAGAGGTAGCACGCTCAATTCTTCGCACCTTTGCCAGATATGTAGACCAGGGAATGCTGCCTAATCGCTTTCCCGATGCGGGCGAGCAACCAGAATATAATACAGTCGATGCCACACTCTGGTACTTTGAAGCAGTCCGCGCTTACTACAGCGCTACAGACGATGATACTTTGCTAAGTGAACTCTTTCCCATACTTGCAGACATCATTGATTGGCACTGTCGCGGTACACGCTACAACATCCATCTCGATGCCGCCGATGGCTTACTTTATGCAGGCGTTGCAGGCGTACAACTGACCTGGATGGATGCCAAAGTTGACGATTGGGTAGTTACGCCCCGAATTGGCAAACCAATCGAAGTTAATGCCCTCTGGTATAATGCTCTGCGGACAATGGCAAAGTTTGCCCGTCAGCTTGGTAAACCCCACCAAGAATATGAAGCAATGGCAGAGCGGGCAAAGTATAGATTTTCTCGCTTCTGGAATGAAGAGACAGGTTATTGCTATGACGTTTTAGACAGTCCTGATGGTGATGATGGGTTGTTACGTCCTAACCAAATATTTGCTGTCTCATTACCAGAAAGTCCGCTCACACCTACCCAGCAGAAGGGTGTAGTGGAAGCTTGCGGGCGATCGCTGCTGACTTCTTACGGGTTGCGATCGCTTTCCCCCGATCGTCCTCAATTTCAGGGTAAATACGGTGGCAATCAGTATCAACGTGATGGAGCTTACCACCAAGGGACAGTTTGGGGTTGGTTATTAGGGCCGTTTGTCTTAGCACATCTGCGCGTCTACAAAAATCCTGAGCAGGCTCGTCAATTTTTGGAACCAATGGCTAATCATCTGACTGCACACGGTGTTGGCAGTCTCAGCGAAATTTTTGATGGTGATGCTCCGATGACTCCACGGGGATGTATTGCTCAAGCGTGGACAGTGGCAGAGGTTTTGCGTGCTTGGTTGGTAACAACGAGTTGATAGGCCGAACTGTAATATATGAACAAAGTCGATTTTGTCAAGAATTTTTAAGAAATTCACATCCTTCAGAAAAGCAAAGGCGTAATGCTGAAGTAATCCTCAAAAGTTTATAGACACGTTTTAGTGTTAGGAGGAAATTATGCCGTCTGGAATGATGATCGAAGGTAAATGGACAACCAATGGGAATAAATCAGATCCTAGCGGTAAGTTCAAGGAAACGCCGACAACGTTTCGCGATCGCGTCACCGCCGATGGTTCTAGTGGGTTTAAGGCAGAAGCAGGACGCTATCACCTCTACATTTCCTTAGCCTGTCCGTGGGCGCATCGCACTTTAATTATGCGAGAAATCAAAGGTTTGAATGATGCAATCTCAGTCTCTATCGTCGATCCGATTATGAGCGACAAGGGATGGATGTTTTCTGAAGCACCGGGAGCTATTCCTGACTGGGTGAATCACACTCAATATTTGCAAGAAATTTATCTGAAAGCCGATCCCAAATACACAGGACGAGTTACTGTTCCGGTATTGTGGGATAAGCAAACTCAAACAATCGTCAATAACGAATCTCGCGAAATCATGCGGATGTTTGATGTAGAGTTTGGGGAATTGGCAACACAAAAAATAGACTTATACCCACGCGACTTACAGCATCAGATTGATCAAACGATCGATGCAATTTATCTGCCAATCAATGCTGGTGTATATCGCGCTGGTTTTGCGACTTCGCAAGCAGCTTACGAAGATGCGGTGACAGAACTTTTCGAGAGTTTAGATCGATGGGAAGCCATTCTCAGCCAGCAACGATATTTATGTGGCAATCAACTTACTGAAGCCGATATTTGTATGTTTGTAACTCTGTATCGCTTCGATTCAGTGTATTACGGTCACTTTAAATGCAATTTGCGGCGAATTATCGACTATCCAAATCTCTGGAATTATCTACTAGACCTATATCAGCGTCAGCCATTCAAAGCGACTTGCAATCTAGACTATACCAAACGCGGCTATTACATGAGTATGACTGATATTAATCCAAATCGAATTGTGCCGAAGGGGCCGATCGTTGATTTTGACCAACAGCACGATCGCGTAGGCGTAAGCCCGTCGTAGACATCGCTTCACTAAAACGTCTCCTAGAGAAGTTATCGCTCTTTAATTCATAGAAAAAAAATTGCACAATCTAACTGGAGTAACACCATGAGCCTTGTATCAGGTATCCACCATGTTGCAGTGGTGACAGCAGATATCGACCGCTTTATCGACTTCTATACTGATGTATTCGAGATGCCAGTAATCTTTCAAGAGACGACTCCAGCCTTTCGTCACGCACTTCTGCTAGCTGGATCGCAGAGCGTACTTCACGCAGCAGAGATGCCTAATAATATTCATAGTTCTGGATTGCCGGATATGTTTGCACGAGGACATATCGACCACTTAGCTTTGAATGCGCCAACAGAATCAGCATTCCAGATTATCCGCCGCAAACTCATAGATCGAGGTGTGAGTGATGGCGCGATCGCCGATCTTGGGCCAGTACTTAACTTGTCATTTTCCGATCCTGATGGTATGCATATCGAAGTTTGCCTGATCGTCGATGCTTCACTTCAGGGTTTTCACCAACCGCGGCCATATCTAGAGGCTATCAACCAATAGGTTGAAGTTAGCATTAGTCCCCTTCGCTGTTTGTGGTTAATTAATAGTGTCGATTTCGTCTGCTTATTTTCAACTTGCGATCGTCCGATCGCAAATTTTATTAGTATACCAGTTTTACTATCAATTATTAATTATAACTTCAGCCCTATCTTAGGTAGAAAAAGTATACTCCAGATAGCAAATTAGCTGGACTAAAATACAGATATGCATAGGGTGATATTATGACAATTTTAACCCAAGAAGAAATTAGATTAGCAGAAGCCCTAACTCACAAAGCTCATTGGCGCAGATGGGGGCCATATTTAAGCGATCGCCAATGGGGAACGGTGCGCGAAGATTACAGTCACAACGGTACAGCCTGGGACTATTTTACCCACGATCAGGCTCGTTCTCGCGCCTACCGTTGGGGTGAAGATGGCATTGCTGGCATTTCTGATAATCATCAACGACTTTGTTTTGCGATCGCACTTTGGAATGGCGAAGATTCTATTCTCAAAGAAAGATTTTTTGGTCTAACTGGTAGCGAAGGAAATCATGGGGAAGATGTTAAAGAATATTATTTTTATCTAGACAATACTCCTACCCATTCTTATATGAAAGTGCTTTATAAATATCCCCATAAAGCCTTTCCTTACTCCCAATTGGTTGCAGAAAATCAACGCAGAAATCGCCAAGAGCCAGAATTTGAATTACTAGATACAGGTATATTTGATGAAAATCGTTACTTTGATGTCTTTATCGAATATGCCAAAAATGATGCTGAAGATATTCTCATCCAAATAAAAGTAATCAACCGAGGATCGGAAGCAAAAACCCTACACCTATTACCTACTCTCTGGTTTCGTAACACTTGGTGTTGGAATGGAGATATCAACAAACCGACTTTAAAAGAGGTCGAATCTGGTAATGGCTTTAATTTCATTGAGGCGTTTCATCCAACTTTAGGTAAAAGATGGCTGTATTGTCAAGAAGCAAACGAAATTCTTTTTACAGAAAACGAAACAAATTATCAGCGATTGTTTGGCTATTCTAATTCGTCTGCCTATGTCAAAGATGGCATTAATGATTACATTGTTCAGGGTAAAAAAGAGGTAAGAAATCCAAATAAATTTGGCACTAAAGCATCTGCCGATTATTTTTTGACAGTTGGTGCAGGTGAAACGAAAATCGTTAAATTGCGATTGAGTGATGTACATAATTTAGTTGAGCCATTTGGCAAAGAATTTGATATAATCTTTTGGGAACGACAACAGGAAGCAAATAAATTTTATCAGCGCGTTACACCATTTCCTCTCAGTGAAGATATGCGAAATGTGCAACGACAAGCATTTGCTGGAATGCTGTGGAGTAAACAATATTATCACTATGTTGTAGAGGATTGGTTGAAAGGCGATCGCAATACACCAGCACCACCTCCAGAACGGCAACAAGGGAGAAATCGGGAATGGTTTCATCTCTACAATAAAGATATTCTTTCTATGCCCGATAAGTGGGAATATCCTTGGTTTGCAGCTTGGGATTTGGCATTTCATACTATTCCTTTGGCTATGATCGATCCTGATTTTGCTAAGTATCAATTGGATGTTTTAACACGGGAATGGTATATGCATCCTAACGGGCAAATTCCTGCTTATGAATGGGCTTTTGGTGATGTTAATCCACCTGTTCACGCTTGGGCAACTTGGCGAATTTACAAGATTGAGCAGAAGATTTACGGACGAACAGATAGACAGTTTTTAGAAAGGGTATTTCAGAAACTAATGCTCAATTTTACCTGGTGGGTAAATCGCAAAGATACTCAGGGTAATAACGTCTTTCAAGGTGGATTTCTCGGTTTAGATAATATTGGTGTATTTGACCGCAGCGCAGCTTTACCTACTGGCGGGCACATTGACCAATCTGATGGTACGAGTTGGATGGGAATGTATTGTTTAAATATGTTAGCGATCGCTTTAGAATTAGCCAAGACTAATCCTGTTTACGAAGACATTGCTACCAAGTTCTTTGAGCATTTTCTTTACATTGCCGATGCTATGAATAACATCGGCGAAATAGAAGCTAGTTTATGGAATGATTCCGATGGATTTTATTATGATGTGCTGCATTTACCCGAACGACAAATTACCTTAAAAGTTAGATCAATGGTAGGTTTAATTCCTCTATTTGCCATTGAAACTATTGAACCAGAAACTTTAAAATTGCTTCCTGGTTTTAAAAAGCGATTGGAATGGTTCATCCAAAACCGTCCTGATTTGCGGCAAAATGTAGCTTGTATGGAAACAAAAGGAGTGGGTGCGAGGAGATTACTGGCGATCGTTTCTAGAGATAAGCTCAGAAGTATTCTGCAAAAAATGCTGGATGAAAGCGAGTTTTTTGGCCCTTATGGCATTCGGGCACTTTCGAGATTTCATGCTGAAAATCCTTATATTTTTGATGTTAATGGTTCGCAATTTCGAGTCGATTATGAACCGGCTGAATCTACTAGTGGTTTATTTGGTGGTAACTCTAACTGGCGCGGCCCCGTTTGGTTTCCGGTAAATTTTATCCTAATTGAATCTCTGCAAAAGTTTCATTATTATCTAGGAGACGATTTCAAAGTGGAATGTCCGACAGGTTCAGGTCAAATGATGACACTTTGGGAAATTGCATCAGAATTATCTCAACGATTAACCAGAATTTTCTTGCAAAATTCTTTTGGTAAACGTCCTGTTTATGGTGGAATGCAAAAGTTTCAAAACGATCCACACTGGCAAAATCTGATTTTATTCTATGAGTATTTTCATGGTGATAACGGAGCCGGAATTGGTGCTAGTCATCAAACTGGCTGGACAGGTTTAGTTGCCAAATTAATCCAGCAATTTGGTGAATATGAAGCACAGCATCAAGAACCAGAAATAGAGAAGGATAAAATAAGGTAAGGACATCTAAACCCACTCCTACCTCACCCTCATTCAAAAGACTTGTTATTTGCCTTTATTCTTTCTGGTTAAATAGCAAAATTTACTTTTAATATCTGCGTTCAGTCAAGCTAGAAATATAAAAAATAGTATTACAAATTTTAAGGTAATTCTCAGCATAAATTAATTTAATTACTAATAAATGCATTTATATTATTAAATAATAATTCGCGGATTTGAGAGGGCGATGAGATAAAAATATTTAGCAATCTTTTGGTAATAGCTGTACTTTTCCCTGTAGATATGCAACAGAAGTAAGTTAAAATCAGCTATAACTAAAGATGTAACAGTTAACAGCAAGCTCACATTTAGCAGTTTGATTTTATTTTTTAAGATTTATTAAACACCTAAAATGCAACCGGAACAGTGAAGCAAATCATAAAATTTAGGATAAATATAGATCCATTTTCCTTGCAGTCACGCCTCACGGTTGGTATTGCATCATTTTCAGCTTTGGTATTAGGTAGCCTTGCTACATGGACTAGCTGCAAAATGCAGCAAATTTTAGTTGATAGTCATAAATATAATATAGAAGAAATTGCCAAGCGCTTGCCGCAAGATGTGCAAATTTATAGTGAAATGATGCAACCTGAAACTGGGTTGCAAAAGGCTATTAATAATTTAGCAAATACCAATATATTATTATGGCTAAAAAGTCCTGATAATAAAATTTTGGCAAAATCTACCACTTTGGATTTATTATCTGATGCTACGATAGCTGAGTTAATGACTCTGACAAAGATACCGATTAAACCACAAGTTTACAAAGTAAACCAAAGCTATTTTGTTTTATGTGGTAGTTCTGTGCAAGTGCAGGGTAAGTTATTGGGTGAGTTATTTGTAGTCAAGGATATTACCCGCGAACAGAAAATGTTTATCGTAATGATGCAGAGTTTAGGTATTACTAGTGCTTTGGCAATTATTGTTTTAACTGCTGCGATCGCATTCTACATTAAGCGTTCTCTGCAACCTTTGCGCCAGCTAAATCAAATGGCTTCTGTGATTTCTGCTGAAGATTTAGGACAAGCACAGCTATATCTTGATAATGCACCCAGTGAAGTTAAAGAATTAGCTCAAACTTTAACCATGCTGTTATCGCGCCTTTCTCAATCATGGGAGCAAGAGCGAGAATTTGTGAGTAATGTTTCCCATGAATTACGCACACCTTTAACGATTGTACATGGTTATTTGCAAAGCGTCTTGCGAAGGCAGAATAACTTAACCAAAACTCAACAAGAAGCTTTAGAAACTGCGGCATCGGAAGCTGAACGCACTATCCGTCTGCTACAAGATTTACTCGATCTAGCACGTGCAGATAGTGGTTACTTATATTTTCAAATAAAATCTTATGTGTTGAATGACTTGGTTGAAGAAGTTGTCATGATGGCAAAAAAATATAGCGATCGCACAATTACAATCGAATCAGAAATTTATCCAATTGAGATCAAAGCAGATTATAGTCGCTTTAAACAAGTATTATTAAATTTAATTGATAATGCCATTAAGTATTCTAATGCTGACACACCCATAATTTTTAAGTTAGCTCGGCTTCAAGATCGGGCTATTATTCAAGTTTGTGACAAAGGTTATGGCATTCCTTTGCAACAGCAAGCACGGATATTTGAGAGATTTTATCGTGTAGATGAATCTCGTTCTCATAATACTGGGGGTTGTGGTTTGGGCTTATCGATTGTTAAGACACTTGTAGAAGGGATGGGGGGTAGTGTCAGTGTGGAATCAAAGTTAAGAGAAGGGAGTATGTTTACAATCAGTTTACCTATATATATATGACAGCACATATCCTTTTGGTGGAAGATGAAGTCAAACTGGCGCGATTTGTCGAATTAGAGCTTAATAGCGAAGGATACCGAGTAAGTGTTGCTCATGATGGCATTGCAGGCTTGACTCTGGCGCGAGACTCCTCACCAGATTTAGCAATTCTGGATTGGATGCTTCCAGGGTTGACGGGTTTAGAAATTTGTCGGCGTTTGCGAACAACAGGTAGTACAGTACCAGTGATTTTGTTGACAGCAAAAGATGAAGTTAGCGATCGCGTCGCCGGATTAGATGCAGGAGCTGATGATTATGTAGTTAAGCCCTTCAGCATTGAGGAACTATTAGCTAGAATTCGCGCTCATCTCCGGCGCACGCAAGAAACAGACGAGGATTTGTTGCAATTTGAAGATTTAAGCTTAAATCGGCGCACTCGTGAAGTATTTCGGGAAAAACGAAGCATTCAGTTAACAGCAAAAGAATTTGACTTATTAGAATATCTCCTTTCACATCCTCGTCAAGTATTTACTAGAGATCAAATTTTAGAGAAAGTTTGGGGTTACGATTTCATGGGTGATTCTAATATTATTGAAGTATATATTCGTTATTTGCGACTCAAGTTAGAAGAAAATAATGAAAGACGTTTGATTCATACAGTCCGTGGTGTAGGCTATGCACTACGGGAGTAATCGTAATGAGTTGGTGATTTCGAGAAAAAGCAACATATTCAAGATAAAAGAAAATTATGAAGAAAAAATGGGCGGTTAAACGACTGACAGTAAATCTCACAACCGAGGAAATGAAGAAACTTGAACAATACTGTACTCTCACAGGAAGACCAGCAACAGATGTAATTCGAGAATTGCTCCGAAGTCTTGAGGTTGACAATGCTGAAAACTCTGAGATGGGAACAGCAGACTCAAAAATCACTGTTGGCAGTTCGTCAAAATCACACTAACTATCGACTCGAATATAGCAGACTTATTGCAGAAGTGGGGTAAGAGGATGTCTGAGAAGTATCAAATATTTCTTGATCCCCCCTAGCCCACGCCAGTCGCTCATGGGGGAAACCCCCAAGACCGCGCTGGCTCCCCTTAAAAAAGGGGGGAATAAGAGTCTTAAAGTCCCCCTTATTAAGGGGGATTTATGGGGATCTCCAAGGGTTAGATGTATACAAAAAAAACTTTTCAGACATCCTCTAAAGGGGAAAGGATGGAATTTTCCCTTTCCCTTTAATCTTTCCCCAACATCTTGCAAAATTTACTTTTGCAAGATGTCTAGCGTTTCCTAATCAGAATCAGCTACAGCTTAACCTCACCCCCAACCCCTCTTTTCACCAAGGAGAGGCGTTGGGGGTGGGGTTTTGATATGTACTTTCTGCACCTGGGAACTTCTATATCCCGCCAAATTAATGCCTTTACGCTTTTTGCCTTTCTTATGTCTTAACAAGCATCGATTATGGGCATCATAATTCCAGCCCGAATACATCAGCTAGCAGCCAGAAAACTATTTGGCAGCAAGTTTTGCATTTACAAATATAGTATTAACCGATGGTATATAGTTTAAGACCTTATCTCTTTGTTTCTCGATATAGTTTGTACGCTGTATTTCTTTTGGGATGCCTACAGATTCAATTGGGAGTAATCTGTAGCGTAGGTATTTGGATATTATCAGAAGCTAAATTACAAGCAGCCCAAGCACATCAGACCTGGAAATCACCTTTAGGATTGACTGAGCAAGTCACCACAGTAAATTCTGAGTCAGCACAATACTCAAAACCACTCCCCTATCGATTAAAACCAACACCTATTTTGCTGGCAGCACCGGAAAACTTCAATCCTGATTTGCGATTACCACCATCGCTACCCGAACCAGCACAGAATTCTAGCCCGCGATCGCTACCCGAACCAGCACAGAATTCTAGTCCGCGATCGCTACCCGAACCACCGCAGCAGAATTCTAGTCCGCCAACAACTGCCACTGAAGCAAAAACGCCGGATGCAGTTTTGGAAAGTATTGATACAGACTATCACTATGAGACAGACAACTTTGGCCAAACAAATTTTTTCCTAGAACCAACAGCTCAGTTTCGATTGAGAAATGGCAATAAAATATTTTTCAAGACAGGTTTTAACTTCTTTGAGCAACGCGGTGTTGAATCAATTACCAATTTTCCTTTGCAAGTTGGATGGCAAGGAAAAATTGGACAACTAACTCTACAAACAGCAGCGGGAGTTGATGTGTTCAATCGTTTACCCACAGCGATCAATCTCAATGTTAAAGTGGATGCTCCCATTTCGCCGCCGCGAGTTTCGTCATCAGGTCGATTGCTATCGGCAGCAATAATATCAGGTAATTTAGAACAAGGGCCTTATAAATCTAACGCTCGAACTTTAGACAATCAAATTACTGCTTGGCGATTTGGCCCTGATTTATACTGGCAGATTGACCGTAATACCAGCTTGTTTTCGTCATTGCGTTTGGGTAATTATAACGATGGTAATTCCGAGGTGCAATCTTTTAGTAGGTTAGAGCGCAAGTTCGGACAATTTTCTTTGGCAGCTAACTTATTTACTTGGAGTTACGATCGCGATTTAGAACGCACAAGCGGTTATTTTTCTCCACCAGATTTCCTAGTTTACAACGGTGAGGTAGCTTGGGAAGGAGATATTGCTAATTTCTTACGCTGTCGCCTCGCTGCCAATTTAGGACGACAGCGACTTAAAGGAGAATTTGACAACGCCAATACCTATCAAACGCGCTGTACGGTAAAACTGTCGCCCAGTATAGAAGCAGACTTGGGCTATAGCTTTAGTAATGTCCGCAATCAAGAAACCGGTGGAAGCGCCTACGGTGGTAATTCCTTCACAGGACAGTTGCGGGTCAAATTTTAACAAAAAAGAATTCAGGAGTCAGAATTGCTGAATAAATATAGAATCAAGTGCTATATTTTTTTGATTTTTTTAAAATTAAGAATACTTTGACTATCAAAGTATTCTTAATTTTAATTTCTAACTTCTAACTCCTGGATTCTGAATTCATCATTCTGAATTCTATTTTTAAAATCCAAAATGGTATAAGGCTGGAGAATGAAAGCACCATTACCTGATAACGAAACACAGCGAATTGAATCTCTTTTGCAGTATAAAATACTCGACACTCCTTCGGAAGCAGCCTTTGACGACCTCACCCGTTTAGCCTCATATATTTGTGGAACTCCCATTGCCTTAATCAGCTTAATTGATACTAATCGTCAGTGGTTCAAGTCAAAAGTCGGTTTGGATGCCCTACAAACACCCCGTGATTTGGCATTCTGCGCCCATGCTATTCTGCAACCTGAAGTTTTTGTTGTACCTGATGCAACAGCTGACGAAAGGTTTGCAACAAACCCCCTTGTCACCTCCGATCCAAATATTCGGTTTTATACTGGTGTACCGCTGACTAACCCTGAAGGATATGCACTAGGAACACTTTGTGTAATCGATCGTGTACCAAGAAACCTCTCTCCAGAACAAGTTGAAGCATTACGAATTATTGGTCGCCAGGTAATTAAGCAACTAGAAATGCGCCGCAATTTAGCAAGTTTGGTATTGGCAAGTGATACACGCAAACAGTCCCAGAAGACACGCAAACAATTTTTTCAAAGGATAGCTGGAGGGTTTGGGTTAGCATCGGCAGTTTTAGTTTTGATTGGCGTGATTTCTTATCAAAACACACATATATTGATTGATACGAATAAGCAAGTACAAATAACCCAAGAGAAAATCAATCAACTAGAAGAATTACTGTCTGAGATGAAAGATGCTGAGACTGGACAACGCGGTTACATCCTCACTGGACAAGAAAGTTATCTAGAACCTTATCAAGCAGTAATTGGAAACATCGATCGCAAAATTGTAAAACTGAAGGATTTAATTGCAGATCAACCTAACCAACAAAAGCAGTTCGCAACTCTTGAATCTCTGATAGCTGCAAAACTTGCCATACTTAAGCAGACTATATACCTGCGTCAAAACCAGGGATTTGAGGCGGCGTTGCAGGTAATCCAGACAAATCAAGGAAAACATCTCATGGATGATATCCGCAAGACCGTCCATGAGATAGAAAATCAGGATAGAGGGTTGCTTCAACAGCAGTCACAAGCTGCAAAAGCCAGTGCTAACAACACAGTTTTGACACTGGCGATCGCGATTTGTTTAAGTTTTTTGATTCTGGCTATAGTCTACTACTTTATTTACCGTGAAGGAAAAGAGCGGAAATTAACAGAGGAAACACTGAATCAAGAGCGCAACTTTATCTCAGCAGTCCTGAATACAACCAGCGCTTTAGTAATAGTTCTTGACACGAAAGGGCAAATCGTTCGCTTCAATCAAGCTTGCGAACAAATTACTGGTTACTCATTTGATGAGGTGAAAGGAAGGCATTTCTGGAACCTATTTCTACTTCCCGAACAGGTAGAGCTGGTGAAAGCAGTTTTTGAGCAGTTGCGATCTGGTGAAGCGCCCAAAGAATACGAAAACTATTGGGTAACTAAGGATGGCAGCCGGCGGCTCATTTCTTGGACTAACACTACCTTGAAAGACTATGAGGGGCACGTTGAATACATTGTTGCTACAGGTATTGACATCAGCGATGTCTTTGAAGAACTTCGCTTACGCCAACGAACTGAACAGCATCTCAAAGCAGAGTATGTTACAACCCGGATCTTAGCAGAGTCAGCCACAATCAACGAAGCCATGCCCCAAATCTTGCAAGGAATCTGCGAAAGTTTGGGATGGGATTTTAGTGAATTTTGGATAGTAGATGGGCGAGCAAATCTACTGTCTTTGCTAAATTCATGGTATAAAATCTCCTTTGAGATGCAAGAGTTTGACATCCTCAGTCGGCTGATTACATTTGCACCAGGAATTGGGCTGCCTGGCCGTGTCTGGGCTAGTCTTGAACCTGTTTGGATCGCTGATGTCGTTAAAGATCGGAATTTTATCCGCTCTCAAATCGCTGCCGAAGCAGAACTGCACGGAGCTTTCGGTTTTCCGATCTGTAGTGGTAAAAAAATCATCGGTGTGATTACCTGCTTTAGCCATAAAATCCAGCAAGCTGACCCAGATTTGGCAAAAGTCATGAATTTGATTGGCGAGCAAGTAGGGCAGTTTATTGAGCGCAAGCAGGCAGAAGAACAACTCCAACGCCAAAACTTGCGATCGCAACTATTTACTGAAATTACCCTCAAAATTCGTCAGTCTTTGCAAATCAAAGAAATTCTCCAAATTACTGTCACCGAGGTTCAAAAAATTCTCCATAGCGATCGAGTTTTGATTTATCAGCCTTTGGCTGATGGCTCTGGAGCTACCGTGGTTGAGGCAGTAATTTCTGGCTGGCTAGCAATTAAAGAGAAACAGCTAGTCAATGCTTACTTTCAAGCCGAATACATCCAGCAGTACTATCTACAACAGTACCGTCAAAAACCGAATCTGGGGCTTGCTGACTTGGATATAGCTGAAGTCCAAAAAAATCATCTCGAATTACTGCAACAATTTGGAGTCCAGTGTAATTTAGTCATACCCATTCTTGTCAAAGAAGAACTCTGCGGTTTGCTGATTGTCCATCAGTGCGGCAGTTCCCGCCAATGGTCTAGCTTTGAAACTCATCTTTTACGCCAAATAGCCGATCAAGTAGGTATTGCCTTAGCCCAAGCCCAAATGTTAGATGCAGAAACTCAACAACGACGAGAACTCGAAATTGCTCGTCACCAAGCTGAATTAGCCTCTCAAACCAAAAGTGCCTTTTTGGCCAACATGAGTCATGAAATTCGGACTCCCATGAATGCTGTATTGGGGATGACAAGCTTAATGTTAGAAACTCCCCTAAATTCCGAGCAGCGAGATTTTATGGAGACAATTCGTATTAGTGGCGATGCTCTCTTAAGCCTGATCAACGAAATTTTGGATCTTTCCAAACTAGAGGCTGGGGAAATGGCACTAGAAACTCTAGATTTTGACTTATCTACCTGTGTAGAAGAAGTATTGGAATTATTGGCTCCCTCAGCCCATGATAAGGGATTAGAAATTGCAGGATTAATTTACAGCAACGTCCCCACCCACCTCCAAGGCGATGCCGGCCGCTTGCGACAAATTCTTATGAACCTGATTAGCAATGCAATCAAGTTCACCAGCAAGGGAGAGGTAGTATTACGAGCAGAATTGCGTACGCTTTCCTTGACTACAGCCACCATCTATTTTGCGATCGTAGATACCGGTCTTGGCATTACCCCTGAAGATCAATCCAAACTCTTTAAGCCATTTACCCAAGTAGATGCTTCCACCACCCGCAAATATGGCGGTACAGGTTTGGGATTAGCCATCTGTAAGCAACTGGTAAGCTTGATGGGAGGAGAAATGGGCGTAGAAAGTCGCTTGGGGAAAGGATCTAAGTTTTGGTTTGAAGTAACTCTCGCCAAGCAACTCGACCCTATTTCTTTAGAAGGCGAACGCGAACTTTTGCTCAATCGCCGCTTGTTAGTGGTGGATGATAATGCTACTAATCGCAAAATTATCTACCATCAAGCTACTCGTTGGGGAATGCTGGTGGATCAAGCAGCCTCGGCTACTACTGCCCTCAAAGCTATTCAAGAAGCCGCCAAGCAAAAAAATTTCTATGACATAGCTGTGATTGATATGCAGATGCCAAAAATAGATGGCATGACTTTAGGAGAACAAATTAAAGCAAATTCAGCGATCGCTGGGCTACCTTTAATTATGCTTACCTCTACTAATCAACGCGATGAAATCCAACGAGCGCTAAAAATAGGATTTGCGGCTTATTTAGTCAAACCGATTAAGCCGTCCCGACTCCTCGATACCATGATGACTATTTTAGGAACGCAGCCAGAAGAGGAGACAGAAGTCATAATTCAGGAGTTAGAAGTCAGAAGTCAGGATTTCAAACTGAAAAATTCTGAAAACAACCGCAACTATTATTCTCCTAACTACCACAAATTAAGAATTCTCTTAGCTGAAGATAATTTGGTGAATCAGAAAGTTGCTTTGAAACAACTTCAAAGTCTGGGTTATAGTGCTGATGTTGCTGGTAATGGGAAAGAAGTTTTGCAACTATTAGAAAAAATTCCCTACGATTTAATTCTGATGGATTGCCAAATGCCAGTTCTCGATGGTTTAGAAACCACAAAAGAAATCCATCGTTGGCAAGAAAACAGCTTTGCTAGTGGTTATCGTCCTGTGGTAATTGCAATGACAGCTAATGCCATGAGACAAGACCAACAAATGTGTCTAGATGCCGGAATGGATGACTATTTGAGCAAGCCAGTAATCAAAGAAAAATTGGCGGCAGCACTAGAGCGTTGGGGAAATGTGATATTCGAGGCAAAAGAAACAACTGCCATAGAACAAACAGTTTCGACAACAGATGTCGGTGCAGTTAACCTCCCAATTGATTGGGAACGTTTGCACCAACTCTCAGAAAACAACCCAGAATTTGAATTGGAACTACTGCAAATATTTGTTGAGGATATTCAACCTCGTCTAGAGTTAATTAAAATAGCGATCGCAGCTCATGACTTTGAGCAAATAATACTCCAAGGTCATCAAATTAAAGGTTCTAGTGCCAATATGGGAATTACAACCATGCATCTGGCAGCAGAAAAACTAGAACAACTAGCTCATAACCAAGAGCGTCGAGGTTCTAGTAACTTAATCGTAGAGTTAGAAGACTTTATTAAACGCATCCAAGATTTTTTGAATTGTCAAGATAGTAACGCCACAACCTTAAATAATAATATTTCTTAATAAATTCACTGGATCGCTTTTTCTGAGTAACTTATGAAAAACACTTATTTTACATTCCTCATTATTAATTTTCTATTTTAAAGATAGAAATTCTAACCGATTGGGAATAATAACAAAGTATATTCGGTGAGTTAGCTGCATCATAAGCTAAGAATTTTTAGCCTAAATATCAGTTAAATACATCATCTATTATTCCCAATTGATTCCCAAAAAGTGAGGTTTTCCTAATGAGTCAGATGAGTAGAGACGATGTACGAGAAAGACTTGGTAATATCGATCAGATCCGCGATATTATTCTTGGAACCCAGCTAAGAGAGTACGAAAATCGATTTAGCAAGCTGGAGTCAGATATATCTCTCCTGCAACAACAGACACGATTGCATGTTGAGCAACTCAAGTCCAACTTTTCAGCCGAACTAAAAGCGGGATTTGAGTCGCTGGATAAAAAGCTGAAATCACTGAACCTCGCAACTCAAGAAGAAACTCTTGACTTACGGCAACAGGTTGATAGACTTAATAAAAAGTTCTCTAGCAGCGTTCAGTCGCTTGATGAAACCTTAGATAGTCAAACTACCTCGATTCGAGATGAAATCTTTCAAACTAAAGTCCAATTACAAGATGATGTTACGGCATTACGGGATCTGATTTTAGAAGAAATAGATCGGCGCTTCTCACAGCTGACAGATACGAAAGTTTCTAAAGACGATATGGCTGAAACTTTGTTTGCCTTGGGAATGCGTCTGAAAGAAACTGAATTTATTCCTAAATTGCGAGAAGCAGCCAATGAACGCAGCGATGAATATACTGCTGTACCGCTTTTAGAAACTACAAAGTTATCAAAAGTAAGTGTTAACTCACTCTAACAGTACAGCAGAATTAAATTCATAATTAAGTCAGAAAGTAAAGAGATATGAAGGAGATAATGACTCCAAACTCATAACCTCTAACTCACAACCTCTAACTCAGCACTCTAAAAAGGATAACTCAGGTGGAAAATTCGGTTTCTCAATCTGTTGAGTTGAAGTCAGAAACAGCTGTGCAGCTTGACAATTTGCTGCATTTGCTTATCGATCTCAAAATTATCGAATCCCCTGAGCAATCTCCTTTATTACCATCAGAAACTGATAATAGTAATGAGTATATTCCAGAAGAAATTGAATTGCTGCAACTTCCTCCAGTGACATTAGAAGTATGTGAAGCTTATTTAGAATCGGATTTTAATTTTCCTCAAGATATATCTAATTACTCACAAACTAATCAAGAAGAATTAGAAGAATCTATTGAAATATTTACAGAATTTGAGGAAAAATTAGACAACTCAGAAGATGCATTGCAAAAATTACGGGAGATATTAGTCGGATATGAACTAACAGAAATAAACAATATTACCGATAGGTTGGAACAAAAATTAACAAAAATAGAGCATCAAATTTATGACCCTAAAGAGTTAATAAATCTATTACTACCGTGGATTTCTGAACTTTTAAAGCTGAAGATTACAGAGTCAAGAGAGGAAATTGTCCAAATAATCGCTCCGATCATTGATGAGACTATCCGCAGTCGCACTGAACAAAATAAAGTTAGTATGAGTACAGCGATCGCACCTGTAATTCCTCTAGCTATTTCCCAGCAAATTATTATAGCTCCAGAAGAAGTTTCAGATGCGATCGCTCCGGCAATGGGACGAGCCATAAAAAAGCAAATTGAAATTGAGCAGAATATAGTGGTGGATGCACTCTACCCAATTATTGGTAGTACCATAGCCAAATATATGGCAGAGACAATCCGTGCCATTAACCGACAAGTTGAAGAAACCCTCAGCGTTGAAGGTATTAAACGTAAAATTCGTGCCAAGCTCCAAGGAGTTTCGGAAGCAGAATTAATTCTTAAAGAAGCTCTGCCATTTACAATTCAAGCCATTTTCTTGATTCATAAAACATCTGGTTTAGTTATCTCAGATATTCAGCACTCTCATGTAGAGCAGCTAGAGGCTGAAATGGTAGCAGGAATGCTGACAGCAATTCGTAGCTTTGCCAATGATTGTATCAATCAATCTGGAAGCATAACAGAATTAGATGCAATTGAATATGGAACATCCAAAATAATTTTAGAAGTTGCCGGATACTGTTATTTAGCGATTGTTGTACGAGGAGAACCAAGCAAAAACTTTATTTGGAAAATGCGGCAAGCATTCAGCAAAATTGTTAAAAATTATGGTAATCTAATTGAAAAATTTGACGGCGATCCTGATTTAATTCCTATTGAAATTCATAGACTTCTAGAAAAGCTAAAAAATTCAGATATTCAGGATAAAAAGAAAGCTAAAATCTCGCCACTACAGCTATTAATCTTAACATTTATAAGTACCATTTTCATTCCTTGGGGTATTTGGCAATACCGTAGTGCAGTTATACATTCCATTGAAAATCAAACTTCGTTGGCTCTAACTTCTGTTCCAGAACTAGCCGTATATCGGCTTACTGTACAAGTAGAACACAACAAAATAAAACTAACAGGACGATTACCTAATCAACTTCTTCGCCAAAAAGCCGAGCAAACTGTCAAAATCACTTCTCCTAATTGGTTGATTGACAATCAAATTTTATTGGTAGAAGTACCAGCAGATCCCGTATTAGCTGCTGCTGAAGTCAAACGAGTTACAGCAGTTTTAAATCAGACTAACGATATAGCAATTTCCGCTCAATATATCGCTGGTAAAGTAGCTGTTGAAGGAACTGTCAACCAAATTGCAGATGCTCAGATTATTGCGAATGCATTTGCGCAAATTCCCGGCGTAAAATCTGTGTCTAGTGCGGTGCGAGTAGAACCCCCACAGATTGAAGTTCGATTTTACTTTCAACCCAACTCAGCTAATTTAATGAGAGTAGATTTAGCGTACAAGGTTCAACAGGTCAAGTTTTTCCTAGAACAGCACCCAAATAAGCATTTAAAAATCATTGGTTATAGTGACCGTACTGGCGCGAACAAATCTCAAAAATTGGCACTGGCGCGAGCAAAGGCTGTACAACAAGCACTGATTAAATTAGGCATCAAGCCATCTCGTCTACAGGTCATTGGTAGGACAAATTTACCACCAGGAATTGATGAAACTCAACCTTTGTGGTTAAGTCGTTGTGTCGCTCTAGAAGCGATAAACAAGCAATTTTAAGTTTATAGTAGTTATGATTTTGATAAAACATTCTCTACTTTCCTTAAATTATGTCTACAATCTCTAAAAAAGTATGCTTATTTGGTGACTTTGGTGTTGGTAAAACCAGTCTGATTCGGCAATTTGTAGAGTGTCAGTTTAGTGATGAATACCTTTCAACTGTAGGAGTAAAAATCTCTCGAAAATTGGTTACTATTTCAAAACAAGAGCTACTTGTTGAACCAAATTTACAGTTAATAATTTGGGATATTGAAGGTAGTAATAAGTTTAAAGCAGTTGCTAAAAATTATTTTCAAGGTTCTAAAGGTGCTGTGATAGTCGGTGATGTGACACAAGCAGAAACCCTCAATCATATCCAAGAGCATATTCAAACTTTTTTAGCTGTTAATCCTAACAGCTATATTGTTGTTGCACTGAACAAATCAGATATGATTGCAGCCGAATATTTAGAAAAAATTCGGGAAATGCATCAATTTACTAATCAAGCTAATATATTAGACACTTATGTAACCTCAGCTAAAACTGGTAATAATGTTGATAAAATATTTCAAGCTTTAGCCACTCGTTTAATTTAATTAAGATGAATTCATTTTTTACAAACCTATTAGCTGTATGTGGCATTGAATATTTGATAATTGATGAAAACTTCAAAATTCTAGAGATGTCTTTGGGATTAAATCATTTTGCCGAGCTTCCTAATGAAGTAAAGCTAGGTCAGGATGTTCGGATTATGTTTCCAGAATTAGAGGGACTGGAAGATGTTTTTGATGCAATTCTCCAGGGAGAACAAGATAATTTTGAATTAAAAGGAATTATGCGATCGCAAGATACGCCTTCTCCTTTATATATTGACATTTGTATTACTAATAATCTCCAAGAAGACCATTCTAGAAATCGACTAACCATTGTTGTCGAAGATGCGACAGAGCGGATGGTGCTTGAACAATCTTTATTTCAAGGTGCAAATGAAGCAAATCTTTTATTACGTAACTTAAAGGCTTCTAAACAATACATTGACCAAATTGTGACATCAATGGCGGATGCCTTGTTAGTGACAACGCTATCAGGCGAGATCAAAAAAATGAATTATGCCGCACAAATATTATTGCAATACAACGAAATAGAACTCATCGGTCAACCGATCGCAAAAGTTATTGAAGAAGCCAATAAATATCCATTGATAATTGATGATATTGATATATCTCACAGTCAAGACATAAATTTTTTAGTAAAAGAAGTAGAAACCGTTTGTTATACCAAAAGTGGTAAAACAATTCCTGTAGCTTTTTCATCCTCAATTGTCAAGACAGAAATTGAACATTTTCAAGGTTACGTTTACATTTTGCGAGATATGACTGAACGAAAGCAGGCAGAACTTGCTAAACAGGAATTCTTAGCGATGATTAGCCATGAAGTTCGGACTCCGATCGCATCGGTAATTGGTATGGCCGGTTTGTTGCAATATACTGAATTGACTGCTGAACAGCAAGATTTTGTTGAAACCATTTACACCAGTGGAAATTCCTTACTTAAAATTATTAACGATTTCCTTGACTTCTCCAAAATCCAATCGGGTAACTTAGAACTTGAAGAGGAACCTTTTGCTTTGCGAAATTGCATTCATGAGGCTTTTTATCTGCTTGCGCCTACAGCTAGAGAAAAAGGTTTAAAACTCACATTTTTAGATAGTCCTCAACTTCCTACTATGATTGTGGGGGATATCACCAGACTGCGCCAAGTCTTGATTAATTTAATCAGTAATGCGATTAAATTTACCGAAATTGGAAGTATAGAAGTTTCAGTTATAATCCGCAATAATAGCGATATCAATCATTCTTCTGCTGCAAATCCTGACGAAATTCAGTTTAGTATTAAAGATACAGGCATTGGAATTCCACGCGATCGCTTAGAGCGTTTATTTAAAGCTTTCAGTCAAGTTAACTCCTCCATTACTCGACAGTATGGCGGTACTGGCTTAGGTCTTGCTATCTGTAAGCAACTGTGCGAGTTAATGGGTGGCAGAATTTGGGTTGAAAGTGAATTTAATGCAGGTAGTACATTTTACTTTACGATTGCCGCTTCTGTTATTCCAGAGGAGTCAGCAGGAGCCAGTGTGGTCTTCTCCCAACAAGAGATCCCAAAAGCGATCGAGTCTTCACATATGGAGCAACTGGCTCTCAAAAGTCAGAAATTATTCTTATTATCTCCGCATAAGAGCGTCTTTGCGTCCCCTCCTTCCCCGTCTCCTGATTTATATAAATTAAGAATTCTTTTAACTGAAGATAATCTAGTGAATCAGAAAATAGCCTTGAAGCAACTCAAAAATATAGGCTATAGTGCTGATGTTGCTAATAATGGAAAAGAAGCGTTGCAACTATTAGAAAAGATTCCTTATGATTTAATTCTGATGGATTGTCAAATGCCGATTCTCGACGGTTTAGAAACCACAAAACAAATTCATCGTTGGCAAGAAAGCAGCTTTGCTAGTGGTCGTCGTCCTGTAGTAATTGCAATGACAGCTAATGCAATGAAACAAGACAAACAAATGTGTTTAGATGCTGGAATGGACGACTATTTGAGCAAACCGGTGATGAAAGAAACTTTGGCCGCGACGTTAGAGTATTGGGGAAATGTAATATTCAAGGCAAAAGAAACAGCGGCCACAAAGCAGACAGTTTCGACAACAAATATTGGTTCAGTTGAACTCCCAATTGATTGGGAACGATTGCATCAACTTTCAGAAAATAACCCAGAATTTGAATTAGAACTACTACAAATATTTGTTGAAGATATTCAACCTCGTCTAGAAGTCATTAAAATAGCGATCGCAGATTATGACTTTGAGCAAATAGCGCTCCAAGTCCATCAAATTAAAGGTTCTAGTGCCAATATGGGAGTTACAACTATGTATCTGGCAGCAGAAAAACTAGAACAATTAGCGAGCAATCAAGAGCGTCGAGGTACTATTAACTTAATTGTAGAGTTAGAAGATTTTATTAAACGCATCCAAGAGTTTTTAATCATCAGTCAGTAGTCACGATCTCCCTACTGCAATCATAGACATTTTTTATAAGATTTACTAATAAATAAACAGTAACGATTATCTACTGTCGGCTCATAACTCAATTTGTCGGCAATGGCGGACATAATTTTTAAACCCCGGCCGCGCTCTCGATTGTTATCCTCGAATTCAGATGTTTGGCGCAATTGCTGTTCTAAGTCAAATGGTTCGCCTTGAGACCAGATGCGAATTTCTATGTATTCATCTAACCGCACAGCTTCCATCTCAATTGGAGTTTCAATAGGTAAGTTTTTGTGGGCATGTTCGACAATGTTAGTAAAGCCTTCCATCATCAGCGTTTGACATTGCCACCAAATTTCTTGATCGAGAATAGGTGGTTGATTCATCTGCTCGAACCAAGACAAAACTTGAGGTGAAACTGTCAGGTCTGTGTTGACTTTGAGATAAATTTTATTATTCACTTCTTAACTAATAAAATATCGTGAAATTATCATATTCGTTAATTAGATTATTTAATTTGAGTATTTTTACTATACATTAAAAACCAAATTGCATATAACTTAAATTAAAGCAACTATTTACCAATTATTTTACTTAGTAAACTGTAATTTATGTTTAAAATTTTGGTTATTGATGATGACCCGACAGTGCGAGCAGTACTGAAAAGCACACTCCAAAGGCAGGGTTATGAGACTACTGTAGCTAGCAATGGTGAAGAAGGAATTATCCAAGCACAACTGCTACATCCTGCCCTGATTATCTGTGATTGGATGATGTCACAGGTAGATGGGTTAGAAGTGTGCCGTCGAATTAGAACAGATCCAGAGTTGGCAACTACTTTTTTTATTTTACTGACAGCTAGGGGAGCAGCTCGAGGAGAGGAGGAAGATAGAGTTAGGGGACTTGATGCTGGAGCGGATGAGTTTATTTCCAAACCAATAGAGATGAATGAATTGAAAGCACGGGTAAGAGCAGGACTAAGGTTACACCAGCTAAATCAGGATTTGCAAAGTCAAAAGCAAGCTTTGGAAACACTAAATCAGGATTTGCAAACTCAAAAGCAAATTTTGGAAGCAGAATTGGCTGAGGCCGCTGATTATGTGCGATCGCTTTTACCCTCACCGCTTGTAGGAGCAGTAACTACAGAAAATCTGTTTATTCCCTCAGCGCAGCTAGGAGGCGATTGCTTCGACCATTATTGGATTGACGAGGATCATTTGGCAATTTATTTGTTAGATGTATCTGGTCATGGGGTGGGTTCTGCCCTCCTATCGGTATCCGTACAGAATGTTTTGCGATCGCAATCTCTACCAAACACTAACTTTTGTCAACCAAGTGAAGTCCTAAAAGCTCTCAATCATGCCTTCCAAATGAGTAAGCACGGTGATAAATACTTTACAATCTGGTATGGAGTTTATCACCGCCTTAAACGTCAACTCATTTATGCCAACGCCGGACATCCACCAGCTTTACTGTTATCTAATACCTCCACAAACAACATCGAAGTTAAACAGCTAACTTCTTTAGATTTACCAATTGGCTTTTTGCCTGAAGTCAAATTTGAGGATGCTGTTTTTCAGGTTGAAGAAAACAGCACTTTATACATTTTTAGTGATGGTGCTTATGAAATTAATCAGTCAGATGGTAAAATTTGGGGGATCGATGCATTCATTGACTTACTAACCAAATATAGTCAGAATACCTGTAATCTCAATCAACTCTTAGCAAAAATTCTCACCTTAAAAAATCAAGATAATCTTGATGATGACTTATCTTTAGTCAAAGTTAACTTTGGTTAGAATAGTCAGTTATGCATACTTACATTTGAATTGTTTAACAGCTTATTGTGTTGCTAATACTTGACGATAAAAGTCATCTTTGTCAGCAAAGGTTTGAAAAATTCTGTCCATTTTAGTTAGTTCAAACAACATTCTAACTTGATCGCTGATTGAACAAACAAACAGTTTAGCTTTAGCAGTTCGTACCATTTGCATTGCTGATACTAAGGCACCTAAACCAGAGCTATCAATAAACTTTACTTCTTTCATATCTATTAACAAAATATCAGCGCCATTTGCCAGCATACTGCTAACTTCACGACGTAATTCATTACCTCTAATTCCATCTAAAATTCCAGATATTTCTAGTACTTTTACGCTCAAATTCATGGTTTTATTCCCCCCATTATGATAGTTATATTTTGGCATTGAATTAAGGCAAACCGCAATAGAGAAAGTCTGTAATTAGCTTGGTTTTACTACTGGCTGATGACTATTATTTGCGATTGCCATAAAAAAGCTAGCATCAACCCATTGCCGAGAAATTTCAAAAGCTTCAAAATAGCCATCTTTTTGACCTAACTCACGTGCCCAGAAGCGAGAGAGAACAAGTATGGCATCAAGTTGCATAAATGCTTTATTTAACTCTGATTCATAACAACCGATCGCGGCAACTTTTTCCTCAATTACAGAGGTGATATCTACAAAAAAGTTGGGTTCAAAACCACGCAAAAAAACAGGTGGTGCTGAATACCACAAGGGTATATTTTTGCGGGTAGCAACATTAGAAACTGCGATCGCACACACTTCATGATCTCTATGCCCATATTTTTCCGGTTGTGGTGCGTGAGTAATAATCAGATCCGGTTGCCAACGCCCAAGAGCTTCTTCAGTAACTTTAATCACTGCTTGTGTGGAGAAATTGCACTCCTCAAGTGTATGAAACTCATAAGTTGCACCGATGATTTTACCAGCCGCATCCGCTTCTTGATAACGTGTACCCTTAACAGGCGAACTAGAAAGACCGCCATCAGTCAAAATTAAGCAACGAACATTCCATCCTGCCTTAGACATCAGACTAAGAGTACCAGCAGCAGGTAGAACTTCATCATCAGCATGAGCATAAATTGTTAAGACAGTTCGCTGACCAAAATTTTTTAAGTCTGAATGAGTGTTCATAGCTGTTTTTTTCTAGGCTGGATTTATAAGTCATACCAATTTAAAAAAAGAATGCAACAGATACATACTCCCAAACCCTTGTTATGTCTGGTTTTCTTAATTTTGAATTTTGAATTTTGAATTTTGAATTGATATCAGTAGTCATCTTCCTTCAGCTCACTTCTCTTATACCAATTTGAAAAATGATTGCGACAGATGGAAAACTGAAACACTTATCCAATGGAGATTTCACAATCCAAAATCTAAAATCTAAAATCCAAAATGGTATTACTTACCTTTTAAACCTCTTTTGGAGGCTGCCAAACAGATGCGCGGATAATCGCCCACAAAAGTAATAAATTATAAATAGCCCATGCACTATTGAGCAGGTGAACATCAGGATTATTTAAATGGCCAATAGCGAATTGGTAAAGGCTCCATAACATCCCCAAAATGGTAAGGATAAAAACAACCAACTGCGGCCAAACAAGCCGGAGATAAATCCCGGATTGTCGCTGCTTAGGTGTGACTTGAAAATTGAGTTTTTGTCCTGTGAACACACTCCATACAGCTTGGATTAATAAGGGGAATAAAGCGATCGCATATTGTTCAGAACGCCATACTTCTCTAGCTGGAATGCCCCAAGTAGCTGTAAGGAAAGTCAGACGGTTAATAATAAAAGCTGGGAAAAAGTGTATGGCAAAGTCAGACCCGTAGCTTCTAACTGGAACAATGTCCGTAAAAAAATAGATAATTGGACAAGAAATAAAAACCAGAGTTGCAAAACCAGAGAAATAACTATACATCGTCTTGAAATATTGCAACCTTTGCCAAAACGTTAGCCCTGATTTTGTCAGTGGATTTTCCCTCACTAGCACTTGGATAGTTCCTTGTGCCCAGCGTAACCGCTGTTTTAGAGTAGAACTGAGATCGTCTGGTGCTAAACCTTCTGCCAAAAGTTCATTATGGTAAATAGATTTCCAGCCAGCACTATGCAGACGCATGGCTGTATTCATATCTTCCGTAATGCTATTACTCGATACCCCACCAACTAAATCAAATTCATCTAAACGTTTTTCATCTTTAGCAAAATCATCAGCAAAATTTTGCAGTCCTACACTAACTAATGCCTCACGTCTGAGAATCGCATTTGTACCCGTATAAAACGCAGCATTCATGCCATCTTTGCCTTGTTGAAGTGGCCCATAAAATAAATTTGCTCGATGTCCAAAAGGATCGCCTGGAGGAATATTGTAAAAATCCTGGCGGGTCTGTACAAAAGCAATTTGATTCTGGTCGTATTTTCCGATTAAAAGATTATAGGTGTAAAAATAAGGCAGAACTCGCTTGAGAAAATTTCGCTTGGGAATGTGGTCAGCATCTAGAGTAACAATAAAATTTCCTGACGTTTCTCCAGAAAAAATTGCATAATTGATGTTGCCTGCTTTGGCATGATGTGCAACACCAGGCGTCTTCGGACGAGCAATGTAACGAAAACGAGCCAGATCAACTAGTTCTAGTTCTTTTTTGTAAATAGCTTCTTCCAAAGCTTTCCGTTCAATAATTAGGCGATCGCGTAGCGTCTTTGTCTGATAATCGCTAATACTGGGATGAGTCGGAGGTAGCCAAAGAATCAGCGATCGCAAACTTTGCACAAATCCAACCGCAGGCTGGTTCACCACTGATTCTGATGATGTTTGCAGCCATTGTTCGGCAGCTTGAGTATTAGGTGTCAGATTTTCCAGTTGCTTCAAACGCTCCAACAATCCAGCATGTTCTGCATCAATCCGTTCCGCTTCTAGCTGTAATTGCGGTGACTGCAAATCTTGAATACACAATCTTTCTGTCATCGCTCGCATCTCAGCCGAGTTACCATCATCTAGCACATAAACGCGTAACTTGATGGGCGGATAATCCATTGCTAAGGCAGCTTTGGCTGTTTTTTCGACAATTTCCGGCGGCTCATTGTAGCAGGTTACAAATACATCCACTGTTGGCCAGTCGGCTCTGGGTATAGGTGGGGTTATCTGGTCGAGAGACTTAATTTGTCTGACTAAAGGTCGCCACAACCCAATTACAAACATGACGCCACCGAAATAACTGTAAATCTCGGCTATCAGCAAAGGAATAGAAATCCAGAGGGCATCAAAATTGATCGAGTGACTGATGCGCCATTGCAAATACCAGATACCAAAAATTAAATTGATTTCTGCTAAATAACGAAATAACAGCGTTCTTTTTTTGAGTAATGAGCGGCTGTTACCAGGAAAGTTTGTTAGAGAAACTGAAGTCATCTTACTACCAATAGTTAATGTATCTGCATCCTCATCAAAATAAGTATTCCCTAGTTAAATTTGCAACTAACAAATTTTCTCGATCGATCCAAAATTAGCGTTGCTGAATTGAGCTACAAATCTAGATGTAGAGACGTAGCATTGCTACATCTCTACAAGGATTTTGGATTACTAGGACTTATACAAAACTACAGACTGTAGGGGCAATTTGATGAATTGCTCTTACCTGAAAATCAGGGTTTTGGTTGTGTTATTTTGTGCCAGTTACTAGATGAGTCTTTTCACTATCTGAAACCCAGTAACTTCCAGAACTATCAGAAGTTAACTTGGTTTGTTGTGTGGCGCTGTTTGGTAGACCTCGCCCAGAATTTCCTTTAGTAACTGTCTGCCACCAAAGGGAGTTCATAGTAGTAATCGGACGAATTAAGGGTTGTCGATTTGTCACATTGTATAGTAGGGATTGCAAAATCATACTGTTGGTGCTGCTGGTGAAACCAACTGCTGTTTTGCCGGTGGTTTCGTAGAAGCCCTCATAAAATCCAACTAATGGATTATATAAGTCAGTCGTTCCTTCTTGTAACTGTTGACTATACTTATTGTCTGGAAGCAGGGCATTATAGGCAAAAGCTACTGCTGTACTTACCAATCGCCCCTTTGGTACTGGTTGACCATCGTCTCCTAAAGCTACCCAAGACTCCCCTTGTCCAGTAATTGTACTGTGGACAGTGTAAGGTTTACGATCGATTAAGGTGGTGGCTGAGGCTGTGAGCGTGCCGGTGCGGCGGTAACGTTCAGCTTGTGCTTGAAAAATTGGTTCAAAGAGCGATCGCATTTTTGGATCTAATCCAAACTCCAATCCATAGAGTACAAAAGGATTGCTAACTGTGTATTGGTTAACTTTAGAATTAGTATCTGTGCGATGGCGTTGAATTGGGACTTTTAATCCCTCCACTGAGGCAGTTTGATATTCACCCCCAATAGCAGAACGATCGAGATTAAACCCCCATAATTGAAAAGCACGAGCGGCATATTCCTCATAACCCAAGCGGATTTCGGGGTTAACGCGGGTGAGATATCGCCCATCTTCCTCTTTGGTAACGGTGGCACTGGAGAGAATACCTTCACGCACCACACGCAAGTATGACCAATCCAGGACAATTTTATCTACGGCAGCCGTGTATTCTGGATGACAGCTTTTTAAGTTGTAAAGCGCTGCTAGCATTCTACCCAAATCTAAAGCTGACCAACCGTTTCCTTCGGGAACTGGATTTCCACCATAATCGATTGGTTGGAGCGATCGCGTATCATAACTCCGACTTGGCAATTCTCCTGCAAATAACGGTAACTTTGTCAAAGCTCCTAAAAGATGGCGGGTGCGCTGGTCAAATTCTTTCGGGGTAATTGTATCGAGCGATCGCGCTGCATGGAGTGCTGCCAGATAATCTCCCAATCCCCAGAGGGTTGCACCTTTGAAATCACTGCGATCGTCTATCAGCCCACTCTTAGCGTGATAATTCGCTTGGAAGTATCGCCAAGCCGCCTCTGCATAGCGCCGTTCAACAGGCGTTAACGATCGATCTAGTTTCAGCTTAGATGATGACTGGGGACTATCCACTGGTGGAATCGGTGCAACAGCTACTTCTGTAGGTTTAGAAGTTGCGATCGGAGTCGTAACAGTAGAATTTGGTTGATTTGCAGGTGTTGTACCAGAGGCATTTTCACTAGGTTTGCCAGTAGAATTCGGTTGATTTGAGGATGTTGCAGAAGAAGCATTCTCACTAGGCTTGCTAGTAGACACACTCGCAGAAGCCGAAGCAATTAAAGGGTGATTTCCCTTAGCCTTGTAGTATAAAATCTCCAAAATTAACCCATTCGTATTACCTGTTAAAGCTTTGTTGGGTTGTTTTGATTCTTCATAGATGCCAGCATAGTAACCGCTATCATCAGGACTGCGAAGATCCTTGACTGCATCAAAAACTTTTTGGGCATAAGCATTATCTGGAAATAGATAGCGCCAGCCAAAAGCAGCTTTTGTACTGAGGCTGCGAAACTGTGGGTAAGGTTGATTGGTATCGGTAATAGTTGCCCAGTTTGTACCGTTGGCGTAAACGGTGTTGTAGAGAAAATAAGGTGCTTGGTCGATATTATCTTCTGTTACCGCAGTTAACTGACCTGTGGTATCAAAACGCCGTTTTTGTACATCTAAAACCCTGGCAGCAAAATCAGCTAATTCACCTTGCAAGCCAAATTCAATCCCATCAAGGATATAAGACTCACTCACAACGTAATTATTAGCGTTGGTGCTTTGAAAGTCACGGCTATCAACAGGGATTTGCACACCATTAATTTCAACTAACTTAAATGGTTCTAAAGCAATAGCTTTGGGTGCAGAGAAACCCCAAAGTTGATAACCCCTAGCGCCGTATTCTTCGTAGCCGAGTCGTCCCTCTTGCACTAGTAAGGTTTTGTTGTCAGGAAGAACAGTCGCGCCATAAAGTTGTCCATCTTTGAGCGATCGCGCCACCTGCCACTTCGCTATAATTCCTTTGAGCCAGTCATTATATTGAGGATGACAGGTACGGATGACATCAAACGCAGCCAATATCCGCCCAACATCCAAAGCAGACCAGCCAAGACCACGCTCTAGTGGATTGTTACCATAATCAACCATCTGTGCAGTGGCTGCGTTATAGACTTTATTGGGCAAAGCATCTTCAAATAACTTTAGACTGCTAAGAGTCGTCAAAAACTTATTGAGGCGGGAATCAAAGTCTGCTTGATCGGTAAGATTCAACCATCGTGCAGCATTCAATGCCATCAGGTAGTTACCCATATCCCAGAGTGTACCTGAAGGATAACCCCCAGTAGAATTGGTAAATCCCGTTGCTGGCTGATAATTTTTGACAAAATACTGCCAAGCCGCACGAGCATAAGTTTGTTCTTCAGATGTGAGCGGGGTTGTAATATTGCTACAGCTATTGGAATTTTGAGATAAGACTGGTGTCGGGATGTAAAACAAAAATTGCAGAAATGTTCCAATTAGGAACAATGCAATCCATCTCAACAGCTTTTGTTGAGGGGGTTTGTATATCATAATGCAAAGAAAGAGTTAGGACTTAGCAACGTCATAGCACATCTGTACAGCTATATTCATAAATAGAGATGTATTGAATGAGTCAAGTAGCGCTAGTAAATGATATTCGGAAAAATTCTGGAAATCAGGGTGAATTATACGGAAATTTTCTATACTGTTTCCTTAAATGGGGACTATATACGGAAGAAGTTTGTATTTTGTCCAAAAAGAGATTTTATAGAGAAAATTTATTTCTATATGTATAGATTACAAATAATTACAGTTAGTAATTATTTGTAATTAACTATTTTAAATATTTCTACCGCAGAGATGCCACCTCTGCTGCCCAAGGTGAATATTGTAGATATCGCAGTAGCTATCCATTCTTCGGTAAGCACCATCGATGAGTTATTAGTCCTAGTCCTGTAGAAAATCAAGATAGCGAAAATGGAAGTTGGGGCGATCGCAGCTAAGATACTCAAAATTAATTTTTAGACTAAACAGTTTAGTTTAAAATAGTGATTGGTAAATTTTTGACTTACTTATAACTAATAATTTCTTGAGAAGTTACGATGAAATCACAATCGAACTTTAGTTGAGATATTTCCTTCCCAGGCAATAAAAGCATCAAACAGCAATGCCTCTTCCGTTGAATTTTACCAATTTATAGTAAATCTCACTTAGCAAATCCCATGCCACATCGTCATTATCCTCCCGCCTACTTACGCTATCTCAAAGCCAGGTTATGGAATCTAGGGCGGCCTGGTTTTTGGGGAACTGCGATTTTTTTATCTGTAGTTGGGCTAGCAACCTGGGAATACTGGTCAAACCCAGATATTTTCGCTTATAAGCAAAAAAAACCAGTCGTTTTACAAAAGTCTGCTGATTCCTCCCTGTCAGAAGAAAACAAAGCTATTGCAGCAGATATTGATAACCTGCCAGCTTTATTTAATGACTTTGAGCAAGGAACTCTTTCATCAACGGCAAATGCGCCTGAACAACAGACTGAGGCAAAAAAGAGCAAAGGCTTATTAGATGATGTCATCAACAAACAAAAGTCTGCTAATAATACCAAATTAAATCCTGGTTTAAGTGTTAACGGCGACAGCTCCCCAGCCGCGAAAAATCCCTTTGTTCAACAAACAGACAATTTATTGCGTACTGGAACAGTTGATAGTAATAACCCGTTTCTAGGTCTTAAAACTTTTAATACGGCGTCTGAACCAACAGGGGGAGACCAAACATCTTCTAACCTGGGTGTTGGATTCACTAATCAAACCAATAAGAATCAAAATTCTCTCTCTATCGACCCTCTGCAAGCAGCGCTTAATCAATCGACAAACCAGAAATTGTCTAGCTTCAGTGGTACCACTGCAACTCAGACAAATGCTGTAGGGCAAGTTTCCGCTCCAGGAACAACCTTAATGCCACCCAGCAATAGCTTAACCAGTCAGAATTCTCTACCAAACACTGGGTTAACTACTGGGACAGGTAACACATCAACGGGTACGAACTTACCGCAAAATCCCTACAATACCTACACTAATTTAAATAACGGTCAAGTAGTCCCTAATAATGGGTTAAGTACGGGTACGAACTTACCGCAAAATCCCTACAATACCTACACTAATTTAAATAACGGTCAAGTAGTCCCTAATGTAGCACCAAGTAATACTGTACCTTACTCTAGCCAAAGTCCGAGTCAAAGTGTTGTCACACCCACAAACCCTGTAGGGTATGGGAATTATGGCTTGCAGCGACCAACCCAACTGCCACAAACTAATTATGGGAATTATGGCTTGCAGCAACCGACCCAAATACCACAAACTAATTATGGGAATAATGTGTTGCAACAACCAACTCAACTACCACAGTCTAATTATGGGAATTATGGCTTGCAACAACCTACACAACCACCACAAACTAATTATGGGAATAATGTGTTGCAGCAACCAACACAGTCTAATTCCGTATATCTTCTTCGCCAACTTCGAGACAAATATAAAAATCCGGGTCAAAACTGATTTTAAGTACGTCGGCTAGAAAAAGTCTAGCTAGGGTGATTGTGGGCTATTTGGAATCATCGGAACTTCTGGTGTTTCGGGTTGTTGCTGTTGTCGTTGCAAATATTTACTCAATACATAAGCCATATCCCCACGGGTTACGGGTTTTAATGGAGAAATATTACCTTGAGCATCTGTATTCAGAAATCCCTCAGTAGCTACTGTCGCGATCGCTTTTCTAGCCCAAGTTGGGATAGACTTTTCATCTGGATGTGAAGCCAGAATCTCATTTACAGCAGCATCAGGAAATTGAAATACACCATAAGCCTGGGCGAAAATAGCCAGAGCTTCTGCCCTTGTCACCTTTTGGTTAGGAAAGAATTCATTGCCCCGATAGCCTTTCATGATGTCAGTTTTTAAGACTGTCTGTATATCATTAAATGCCCAATAAGAACGAGGAACATCTGGAATAGTTAAATTTTCTTTGGTAACAGCTTCTCTTTTATCTAGGCGAAAGGCTTTTACCATAATCGAGGCTAATTCTGCCCGACTCACTAACCTTTCGGGATAAAATTTGCCATCGGGAAAATTTGTCATCCATTTAACAGCAGTTACCTGTTGAATGGAATCAGCTGGTATTTCAGAAGTAGATTCTGGTACTTGAGCAATTGCTGGCAAGCTTTGTAGGAGTGCCATTAAAGAGAGAGTAATTGAAAGCTGACGGATCATAATAACCACTTGTAGCTGCAAACGTGAATTGAAAAAAATACGTTACTGAGGTGAACGCAAAACTTAATCTCAGTTAATTAATGACGAATTTCGGCTAGGCGATGTTGCATAGCTACGTAATACGCCAGCTGGTTTTGATCGTCAGGAGAGTGGAAATCAGCAAAAACTTGTTTTTTACCTTTGATGTTTTGGCGTTATCCGCCCACTACTATGGACTATAGTCAGTTTTTCAGGAGTTTTGGGAATGACAACAACAGATCCCGTCAAGTTAATGAAGCAAGAAGTTGGCAAAGCCGCCGCCGCCCTAGTCAAATCGGGTTCCATTGTCGGGTTAGGTACGGGGTCAACTACAGCATATACGATTCAGTTTTTAGGCGATCGCCTCAAGTCGGGCGAACTCAAAGATATCATTGGTATACCTACCTCGTTTCAGTCAGAAGTGCTGGCGAAGCAGTACGGTGTCCCTCTCGCCACCTTGGATGCTATTGACCGCATCGATATTGCCATTGATGGTGCAGATGAAGTCGATCCGCAGAAGAATTTGATTAAAGGCGGTGGTGCAGCACATACCCGCGAAAAAGTCGTAGACTACCTAGCAGAACAGTTCATCGTCGTGGTAGACAGTGGCAAGTTAGTAGACCGCTTAGGTTCTAGTTTTGCTGTGCCCGTGGAAGTGATTCCAATGGCAATTACTCCTGTAACCAATGCCATTAAAAAACTCGGTGGTAAACCAGAACTCCGCATGGGTGTAAAAAAAGCTGGGCCAGTAATCACTGACCAAGGCAACTTTGTCTTAGATGTCAGATTCGACTCTATTGAAGATCCAGTCAGCCTAGAAAAGACATTGAATAACATTCCCGGTGTTCTGGAAAATGGTATCTTTGTTAACTGTGTCGATTTAGTTTTAATTGGCGAAGTCAAAGATGGTCAGCCATTAGTGCGGCAACTGTAAAAATTTTAGATTTTGGATTTTAGATTTTAGAGATATCTAAAATCCAAAATTAAGCAAGATTCTAGTGAGTTTAAACAGAAATTTCACCAAATTCGCCAGTTGTACATCATTCATTCTGAATTCTGACTTCTGAATTCTGTTTTGACACTAAACTTTAGCCTAATTTTCTATAAAACCTCAAAAATAGCCTTAGCCCGTCTTCCGCTTTAAGCTTGCCGCACTCCCGCGCTATCATCTGAGAAAGATAAAACTGTTGTGATCGTGGGGAGGTCTTTCTCACTTCAGGAATTCCAACAACTACATCCCGTAAAATAGACAGGCAAGAACCCTGCCCGATAAAAATATGGGAAAATTTTTGGGAAATCCCTCAAAACTCAGGACTCGGTACTTATCTGCTCACTCAGGACTCAGGACTCTTTATGTTAGCAGGCACAATTTTGCAGGATGGAAAATATACCCTAATTCAAGAAATAGGGCGAGGTGGCTTTGGCATTACCTTTAAAGCTACGCATCACTACTTGGGTCAGGAGGTGGTGATGAAAACCATCAATGAACGGCTGCGACAACATCCTGATTTTGCCAAATTCGAGCGCCAATTCCAAGATGAAGCCAGACGATTAGCTACGTGTATCCACCCAAATATAGTCCGAGTTAGTGACTTTTTTGTGGAAGCTGGACTGCCTTACATGGTGATGGAATACATTCCTGGTGAAACCTTGGGAGACGCATTTGTATTACCAGGAATAACTTTGCCTGAAGCCACAGCAATTCATTACATCCGGCAAATTGGGGCAGCGTTGCAGGTAGTACACAACAACGGCTTGTTACACCGTGATGTCAAACCAGATAATATTATTCTTCGTCAAGGAACGCAGGAAGTAATACTAATTGATTTTGGCATTGCCAGGGAATTTAATGGCGGTGTCAGACAGACTCACACAGGTTTAGTTTCTGAAGGTTATTCTCCGATTGAGCAGTATATGACGCAAGCGGCGCGCACACCCGCTACGGATGTTTATGGTTTAGCAGCGACTTTGTATGCACTGTTGACAGCCCAAGTTCCCATGCCAGCATTATTGCGCGATCGCGAACAAATGCCTTCCCCCCGCGAACTGCAACCACATTTGAGTGCTGCTGTCAACCAAGCGGTAATGCGCGGTATGGCGGTAGAGTCTCGTTTTCGGCCAGCGACAGTTGCTGAGTGGCTGCAATTGCTACCTGGAAATGGGGTGAATGGAACACCGCAAGTTTTACCCACTTACGCAGTGCCAACTGTCAATTTATCTGCGCAGCAAGCAGCAACTTTAATTGGGAAAACAGCCCAAAATTCTATTCATAGACCATCTGTGCTGGCGCAACCCAACCCAGGTATGCCTAAAGGAACTCTACTGGCTAAAAAGCTGGGATCATCTAAAGTATTTATTGGTATGGGTGTAGCCTTAGTTGCTGCTACAGCAGGTTTTGGGATCGCGAGTTTATTACCCAAATCTCAGCAGCAACCGACTGCCAAGCCACTTGTTGAAAAGCCAACTCAAGAATCAGGTGCGAAAGCACCTAATGTTGATAGTACATCTTCACCCAGAAGTGAAGAGACTAACACCACTTCAAGAAGCGAAAAAGCACCCGTCTCTAATTCCAAACAGCGTCGCCGCAATCGTCGTTCTTCCCAAGAAGAATCTACCAGCAGTCCTGCAAGAGAATCGCAACGCGGTGATTCCGAACAATCCACACCTTCACCTAGCGTTTCCCCCACACCCTCTTTAGTGGAGAAACTACGGGCAATCCGCTCATCTCGAAAAGCTTCCCCCTCCCCCGCACCATTGCCATTTCCACAAAATAACTTACCCGCTTCTAGTCAAAAACCTGCCTCCCCTCAACCCGTAAGTCCATCAAAACCTCTACTTATACCACCAGCAGCACCAACAGAATCCAAACAATCAGATCCTTCTGCTGTGGTAGTACCAACACTAGAAAAGCAAAATTCACCGACTAATAGCCAACCCCAGAATATTCAGAAGTTCGAGGAAAAGCCACAAGATGACAATAACTAGTCAATTTTGGATTCTGGTAAAGCAGCGTGGTAAGTTCACAACCACCCTGGCTCCCAGTACTTGTCGGGTTTTAGGGAAAGGGACTCATGTTAAAGGGTAAAAACCTTATATATCAAGCCTTCCAATCCTTTTCCCTTTAACCGAGCAGTATTGCGCTGACTCCTATTAACTAATTACAAATTACGAATTACGAATTACGAATTACGAATTACGAATTATTTTAGGAAGGGTTAAGTTTATTCTTTACAACAACTTCCCCCTTCTTATTAATCTTCACCGGATTCTTGGGAAAAGCTTGATTATTCAAATAACGCATAAGTTTTACAGTTTGAAAACTCCGATCGATATGAGGAATTCCCTGCCGATCCATCCGAACGGGAATAATTTTACTTGATACCAAATTTCCTACTGAATTGAGTTTGACTTCTAAAATCATGGAGTCACCTGTTTGGGCATTTGTAGATAAAGTCCGATATCCCAAAAAGTTTCCTAAAGAATAGGCAATGATTTTTCCCTGATAAATTTCCATCGCTCTGGGAACGTGAGGGCCATGTCCTAGTACTAAGTCTGCTCCGGCATCAATCATGTTTCGAGCAAAGGCGATCGCATTACCTCGATTTTCTCCATAAAAAAACTCTGTTTGATTCTTAACGTGTAGTGCCCCCGTTCCTTCCGCTCCAGCGTGCATCGATACTACTACAATATTGGCTTTATTTTTGGCTTCTGCCACGAGTGCTTTAGCTACTGCTAAATTATGGATGGAATTATACATTTCATAAGGAGAAAATCCGATCATTGCCAGAGGGATATTGTTAGCTTCTAAATAAAGAATTTGATTTTTATGACCTAATGTTGCAATGCCCACAGCCTGAAGATTTTTCATTGTATCTTTGAATCCTACCGGGCCAAAGTCCATTGCATGGTTATTTGCCACATTGAACACATTAAAACCAGCCTCAGCAAAAAGTTGGGCGTATGCAGGTGGAGAGCGAAAGGCAAAGACTTGTCCTCGACTAATATCTTTGGCAGTATAGGGATAATTAGTTAGACTACTTTCAAAATTTCCAAACAAGATATCAGATCCTTGCAAGTGAGTTCTCACTGACTTTGGTAATAATTGATCTCGAAAGCGAGGTAATCTATAGTTAGGGAAATTAGTGCCGGGAATAATATCTCCAACGGCTTTGATAGTAATAGTATTTGGAAAGGTTTGTTGTTGTATTTTTGATGGGGTAAGTTCAGGAATAGCTAATGGAAACTGCATAGTCTTAGTCGGCATAGTAGCAGCGTTTAATCGCTGTGATTGACCAAGCCGGATAATGACTCCTATACTAATACCCAGATATAAAGAAATACCGATCAGACTAAATGAGAATACTCGCCTCAAGCTGCGATCTACCATCGTTCACTCCTCACACGATGGCATTAGTTTATCCCAAAAATATGTGTTATTAGCGGTGTATATTGTAGTGTTTTTGGCAAAAATTTGACTGCGTAAATATTGAGCGATAATTCTATCTAACTTGCAAATAAACAGACAAGTTGTTCAAGACCCTTGCTAAAGGTAGGCAAATTTCAGCCACATTGTAGTAAATTTTCAGTAATCTTTTGAACGGAGAGGGGGGGATTCGAACCCCCGTTGGGTTTCCCCAAAACGCATTTCGAGTGCGTCACCATGAACCGCTCGGACACCTCTCCAACTATTTATTCAGACATTTGAGTATCTATTCTACATTCAAATGCTGTAAATTTAGGGAAATCTTGCTGGATTCCCTATACTACTATAGCATTATCGCTTTTTTTGCGTAATGCAATTCTCTAGGAATGCCAATACTACTAAAGCCTACAACATTTTCCATCATGACGGTTGGTGAAATTACTTGACGAGTCAATGAGACGCAGAAATTTATATAAAGCTGTGAAAAAACGTTTCTTATACCAGGACGAGGGGTGCAAGAAAGCGTTACACAAGAGTACAAGCTTATTTCAATCAAGATAGCTTGGGTGCCTAATTTCGATTAAGTAATGCAGAAATACCCAATTTACTTTACTTGGTAGGCATAGAGACTTCCCAAATTCCTTGATTTCCGCCATATTCTAGAACATAAATCTTATTGCTAATAATCTCAGCATCAATGGGATTACTAAAACCTTTGACAAGGCGTGTAGCGTTAAGTTTATAGTTGGTATTTCCTACTTTAGTTAAATTTAAATGCAGTAGGTCTTGGCTGGCATCTTTAAAAGGGCCTGTTAATGTTTCGCCAGTGGGATCGCCTGCTGTCCAACTCAACATAAATCCATCTCTCTTGAATTCTGGACTCATTACTCCTTGCGTATCAAAAACTAAGCCTAAAGGAGAACGGTGTGTTGTAAAAGTGCTAAAACTTTGCCCAAGAACACTGGCATCTTTGATTTTTCCATCTACAGGATCGCGGTAATTATCAGCGTCCGGGCCAAGATTAGTAATTGGTTCAATCAAATTTCCAGTAGGCCGAATAGGAAAGGTGGGATCGTTACGATAGTAGCCCTTTTGGATGGCGTTAAATTGAGGGCTTAACAATCGGTCAGTGGCAGGATTATAATTGGGAAATTGTTGTGGATTATCTGTCCCACCAATACGCCAAGGAAAGCCGTAATTACCACCTAAACGTAGCCAATTTAATTCTTCTGACATATCGCGATCTGGGCCATTTTCTGTGCCAAATAAATCCCCATTGGGTGCAAAAGCCATATCGAAAGTATTACGTATTCCTTCTGCAAAAATATAGCCAGCTGTCTTTAAAGTTGCTCGATTGTTTGCCAGAAAGAGATTGTTAGCATTACTAGGAAGACGGAGTATACAGGCAGTTAATCCGACTTCGCGAGTATTGGGATATAGGCCATCAACAGACTGAACCTCACCATGATCGGTACGAGAACCGCTATTCACATAGATAAAGTTACCATCCAGGCTAACAACTACGCCGTTGAACCGATGGTCATAAGCTGTTTTGCTTTTGGGATAGGCTTCACTCTTAGCTAAGATAGACCAGATACGCTGTTTTGTACTCGAATTAATTACACCTTTAACAATAATTGCTTGAGTTTGGTTATTCACAAGGTCTGCATTGCCAACTAAATAAATTGTGCCGTTAGGGCCAATGGCCATACCTTGAGTTTCACTTAAATTATGATTACTAGAGTTGTAAACAAGGGTTTTAGTAGAGGAGGCTAAATTGACTTGATAAATCTCACCATTCCGTTTGAGGTAATAAAGAGTATTGTTTCGTGGATCTTTTACAATCCGCACAGAAGGTGAGACTGATAATGTATTAATAATATTGCGAATCTTGATATCAGGACGCAGGCTTTGAGGGACAGCATTTACTCCAATAGTGCTATGAGTTAATAAAACTATTGTAAATAATAGTGTTATTGTAAATAACAGCGTTTGAACAGCAATCTGATTGAAAAATCTGCGTTTAAATGGATTAAATGATTTAAGGTTATTCATGATTTTTTTTGATAAAACGGTTAGTTAATTTTGTTGCGACATCCCTCTTTATGAGTAGAAAGCTTTTGGAATTTTAGCTTGGCTTTTAGAAAACCATAGTGCTGAAACATTTAAACCTTTATGGGACATTTTTTGTAGTTGGCAGTGCTATTTTTATGTGATGGATGGAAAGTTTACCTCAGTCTTATTAACCTAGAAGATCGTATCGTCAGTAAAACATATATGACCACAGTAGAATGTGAAAATACACGTTTACGTCATTATCTTATACACCTACAGACACTCCTAATGTCACTACTGCTTCGCTATCGAAAAAAGTTATGTTATTCCAAATTAGTAGATATGCTTAAATATTCAATTCAAATGTTACTTAGCTTTTTGAAGTATAGATAAATACCCATATTTAGCTAATTCATCCTGCATTTATGTAACGCCTATCAGTGCAATCATACTACGCTCCCATCTTTTAAAAGCGAAAAGCAATCCGCACCTGGAAAAACTTTCCAACAAAATATTTCGGATTGTCTGATAACTTACTGTATTCTGGGATATCCTACCTTGTGGAAAGCCAAATAATGACTATGAATATGCAACGACTCATCAAAAAAAGTTCTAACCCAATTCGCAAGATAACAGAAGTAACTCCACCATCGACTGAACCCATTGAGATGCCTGAGAGTCAAGATATTCCTGAATCGGTGGTTGAACCAAATCCACCTGTGTACATTGAAGCATCCGAATCAGACTACATCTGGGAACACTATCGCCCTTTACGCTCTGTTGGTAACTCTGGCTGGCAACCGTCTGATGTGTGGCGCGAGTTGAGGGTTGATAATTTCTGTGGGTGAGTAATATGAATGCAGAGAGCCATTCGATTCATGGCTGAATAAAATTATACGTTTGTGTAAGTTCTGCTGAAATGTAATTTCTCAGCTACAGCAATAAAGTAGCGCAGATTTCGTAGTCTCAGATTTTTGATACTTTATACGTATCAATTTTAAATAAATATATATTGGACATCTCAAAAAAGGCTACATATCATACTCGTACAGAGATTTGATTGAGGCCTGAGCAATGAGTGAAAAAACAACGTCAGAGAATTTAAGAAGTAAAGCTGTTACACAAGGAGTACAGCGATCGCCAAATCGCGCTATGCTGCGTGCAGTAGGTTTTCAAGACGAAGACTTTAAGAAAGCAATTGTCGGTGTGGCTAATGCCTACAGCACCATTACTCCCTGTAATATGGGAATTAATCAACTAGCACTCAGAGCTGAAGCTGGAATTAAACTAGCCGGGGCAATGCCGCAAATATTCGGCACAATTACTATTAGTGATGGAATTTCGATGGGAACTGAGGGAATGAAATATTCCCTTGTGTCACGAGAAGTAATTGCTGACTCCATTGAAACCGTTTGTAATGGTCAAAGTATGGATGGCGTTATTGCCATCGGTGGCTGTGATAAAAATATGCCAGGGGCAATGATTGCAATGGCACGGATGAATATCCCGGCTATCTTTGTTTACGGTGGGACAATTAAACCAAAACACTACAACGGTCGCGACTTGACTCTTGTGAGTTCCTTTGAAGCTGTGGGTGAATACAGTGCTGGTAAAATTGACGACACCGAACTGATGGAAGTAGAACGCCGCGCTTGTTTTGGTGCTGGTTCTTGCGGTGGGATGTTCACAGCCAATACTATGTCCTCGGCCTTTGAAGCGATGGGTATGAGTTTACCCTATTCTTCCACAATGGCGGCAGAAGATGACGAAAAAGCCGACAGCACTGAAGAATCAGCCAAGGTATTAGTAGAAGCAATTCGCAATCAATTGTTACCCCGGCACATTATCACGCGCAAATCTATAGAAAATGCTATTTCTGTAATTATGGCTGTGGGTGGTTCAACTAACGCCGTGTTACATTTTCTGGCGATCGCTCATGCGGCTGGTGTAGAACTTAATCTAGATGATTTTGAAACTATCCGCGATCGTGTCCCGGTTTTATGCGATTTAAAACCCAGTGGTAGATATGTCGCCACAGACTTACATCAAGCTGGTGGTATTCCCCAAGTGATGAAAATGCTATTGGTACATGGATTACTTCACGGCGACTGTATCACCATCACAGGTAAAACCATCGCCGAAATTTTAGCAGATGTCCCCGATGAACCACCAAGCAATCAAGATGTAATTCGTTCTTGGAATAACCCGATGTATGCTCAAGGTCACTTAGCCATCCTGAAAGGAAATCTCGCTACAGAGGGAGCAGTAGCAAAAATTACCGGGGTGAAAAATCCCAGCATTACCGGTTCTGCAAGAGTTTTTGATTCCGAGGAAGAATGCTTAGATGCCATCCTTGCAAGTAAGATTAAAGCCGGTGATGTAATTATCGTCCGCTACGAAGGCCCTATTGGTGGCCCTGGGATGCGGGAAATGTTAGCACCCACCTCAGCAATTATTGGTGCGGGTTTAGGCGATGCAGTGGCGTTAATTACTGATGGACGCTTTTCAGGTGGTACTTACGGGATGGTAGTCGGACACGTTGCTCCCGAAGCTGCCGTTGGTGGTGCGATCGCTCTGGTCGAAGAAGGTGATAGCATCACTATCGATGCTAATTCTCGCTTGTTACAAATCAACATTTCTGATGCAGAATTAGCCAGTCGCCGCGCCAAATGGCAACCCCGTCCACCCCGTTATACAAAAGGCATCTTAGCAAAATATGCTAAGTTAGTTTCCTCTAGTAGTGTTGGTGCTGTCACAGACTTGGATTTATTTCATGAGTAGGGAGTAAGCTTAGAGACGCGATATCTCGCGTCTCTCTACAAGAGTATGGAAAGACAATTTTCTGGCATTGGCTGTGAAACTTACTTATGTTTTAAAGTAGAAAATAGTTGAGTGAAAGTGTTTGTTACTACCAATGAAAGTTTTAGGGTCAGTCTTGCCAATCCTGTTGTTGTTATGCAGTCCTGCTATGGCAGTTGAGCTTAAAGGACAAAATATTGACGGTCAAAAGCTACCTGCTACAGCTTATTATTATGCAACTGGTGGGGTCTACAAAGTTCAGGTGCGCTTTCACAACAAACGAGCCACAATTTACTTTGATGACGGCAACCAAACAACTATACAGTTGAACCAGCAAGCGATCGCTGACTCAAAGAATATTGAAGGTTTTGGAAAACTAGGACAATATCCTCTAAATAGAATATTCAGTGTGGGGTTGGTGTATGACAATAATTGGCTCGGTAGCAATGATAGTCAATTCCAACTGTCCAATCCGCTAGACGGGTTGTGGAAAATTAGTTTGGAGTGAATACTCATCCGACTTTAAAAAGGTTTTTCACTTCTGACAGGGCAACTCAACAATATGTCCTCTGCTAGACTCGAAGTAACTACTTAATTCCTAAAGTAACATATATCTATAATTATATTGAATTTTTAAATAACTAAGCTGCTTAAAGGGTTGCCAGACAAAGATTTCCTTTTCAGGATGCGATCGCGATTCAAGTAGGATTACTATATGTATATGAACATAATAATTACATAAATGAAAGTTGGCATTCAAAATACAGTAGAAATTTTAGAGCAAGTTCACCAATTAGAGTCCACACTAGGTCTTAAAAATGAAGCCTGCCGTTCTAAGTTTTTGATTCATTCTGACTTCACGTCAAAAGTTTTTTTGTTTTTGCATGGTTTTACAGCAGGCCCTTACCAATTCGAGCCGCTTGGTAAAGCTTTCTTTAACCAGGGATATAACGTTCTGATTCCTTTACAACCCGGTCATGGCCGCTCAGGTGACTGGAAGTCTCAAAATCCTCCACCCCTGCCAACAGATATTGATATTTATCAACAATTTGTCATCAAATGGTTGCAGATTGCCAAAACGCTAGGTCAACAAGTTGTGATTGGTGGATTATCAACAGGTGGGACTTTAGCTGCTTGGTTAGCTTTAGAGCATCCTCAAGAGATTGAGCGCACTTTATTGTTTACGCCTTTTTTAGGTAGCCGCTATTTAGTATTCGATCAGCTCATCAAAATTCTGCCAATTTACTTTGAATGGTTCAACAAAGATGCACCTGGGAATTTTGGTTATAAAGGTTTTCGTCTGAAGGCCTTACGGATATTTTTAGAATTGGGATATCATGTTTTAGGCAAGGCTCAAAGCTGTGTTTCTGCTCCAATCTTAATGGTATGTAGTGAGGCAGATAGTGCTGTTAGTCGCTCGAAACAGCAGAATTTTTTCCGAAGAATAATTAAGCAGCAACCGAAATCCTGGTATTACTGCTTCGATGATTCGCTTCACATTGAACACCGAATGATGACAAAATTGGAAGACAATGATTATGAAGAACTGGTAATTATCCTTGCTAAAGCATTTGTTGAGAGTAATTTAACTTGGCTAGAGTTTCAGGAAATGGCAAAGCGGATAGCGCAGGGGCAAGCTTATGACCAAATCATGCGAGAACTCAACTTTGACGAACAAGTTTTTCCACAGCTATCTGCAATGATGACTCAAGGTTTTGGCTGTGAGCATCTTAAATGTATCAATCCAGATTCCTAATGAGTATTCCAATTTTGCAAAAAATGGAGAAGTTAAAAAATATTTGCCATTTCAAAATCTAGTTCAAGTCTCGATAGGTTTAGTTAACAGCTATTAGTATAGATAATTGGTTTTTCACGACGCGAAAAATCGCGTCTCCATATCAGTATTTTGACTGATATGAACTGTATTGGCTCAACCTTCAATTTAATTAATGATTGGCTAAAGACGCGATGAATCGCGTCTCTACAAATGGTCTATTTGTCGCATTCTTTAAATTGGTATTAATTTTGAGCCTGAGCCAGAATCGGTAAGGTAATTACAAATTCTGTTCCAACGCCCAGGGTAGAATTCACAACCAGTGAACCGCCATGTTTTTCTACAACAATAGACTGAGCGATCGCTAACCCTAATCCTGTTCCTTTACCAACACCTTTCGTAGTAAATAAGTGGTCAAATACTTTTTGCTGGACTAATTCACTCATGCCTTGACCATTATCAGCAATGCTCACTTCAATTTGTTTATTTATTAGAAAGGTAGTAATTTTAATTCGATTGGGATTGGCTTGAATTTCTCCAAAACTCCGACCTGTATTTGATTCATCCAAGGCATCAATTGCATTTGCTAAGATATTCATAAATACTTGATTTAATTGACCAGGGAAGCATTCAATTTGTGGTAAATTTCCGTACTCATTGATTACTTCAATAGCTGGACGTTCTTCGTTGGCTTTCAGGCGATGTTTGAGAATTAAAATCGTACTATCAATGCCTTCATGAATGTTAAACGGTACTTTGTAATCTCTATCAGCACGGGAGAAAGTACGCAGACTGGTGCTAATGTTCTTGAGCCTGTCACACGCCATTGTCATCGAATCAATCATCTTGAGCAAATCTTCTAAGGTATATTCCAAATCGATTTCTTCAGCATGAATTAAAATTTCATCTCCGGGAGTAGGAAACTTTTGTTCATATAATTTCAAGTGTTCGATAACATCAATAAATGTTGGTTTAGCTTGTTGGAGACTGGCAGCAATAAAACCAAGAGGATTATTCATTTCATGAGCGACGCCAGCAACTAAGTTCCCCAATGCAGACATCTTTTCACTTTGGACGATTTGTAATTGAGCTTGTTGCAAATCTTGTAAAGCTTGCCCAGCTTGCTGATAAAGCCGAGCGTTTTCTAAAGCAATTGCTGCTTGAGAAGAAAGTAGGTTAATCACCTGTAAGCGGTTACTAGTAAATACTCCTTGATTCAATTGATTTTCTAGGTAGAGAATCCCCACCAAATGACCTTGGTTAATAATGGGCGTGCATAATACGCTTTGAGGTTGATGTAGGAGCAGATATTCTCCAATTACACCAGGAATACTCGTTTCACAATTGTCTATAATGACGGTTTCTTGAGTATTTTTAACGTAATTTATTAGCTTTCGCGGAATATATTGACAAACATCTATTGGTTGTGAATCAAGAATAGTTTTGACATCAGTCTGGGAATTTAACTGTTGATCGATAAAAGTAATTGCCCGCACTTGCCAAGTATCCTCTTGAGGAAGAATTAATACAGATGTTTTCGCACCAGAATTTTCTAAAATAATGCGAGTGAGACTGCTGATAAGTGCGTCTAATTCGATACAACTGGAGATAGTTTGAGCTGCTTTGAGAATGCAGGTTAAATCTAGAGCATCAGAAATATTAGTGCTGCTGGTAGTGTAAGAAGTAGATGTACGAGCAATGCTGGCTATGGTTTCTAAGGGATTTAAGTTGAATTCTTGCTGTTGGAAAATGGGTTTGAGTAATTTGGGATAGCGTTTTTCCAAGTCATCAGTTTTGGCTTTTGCTCCCCAACGGGCATAACTGTAATATGCTTGTTGCAGATATCCTTCTGCGGCTTTTTCTTTACCCCATTCTAGGTAAAATTTGGCAGCAAGTTCGTTAGCGATCGCGGCTTCTTGAACATAGCCATTGGCGATCGCTTCTTGGATCGCTATTTCATAATAATCTGCGGCTTGTAGGCGATCGCCAGTTACACGAGCTTGTTCAGCTAAAATTAAATTGTACTTGTGCTGATAATTTACGGGTGCATGAGCCGCCCATTCTTGCATTTTTGACTGGTTTTCGGCTACTTTCTGGAGATAAAGCTGTTGCTGTGCTTCATTTACCTGAGAACAAAGAGCTAACAAACTCAAAGATTGGTAGAAATTCCGCAAAGGAACAATTAATAAACCTGCTGCTCCCTGCTCATACTGCTCAAATTTTTGGGAATATTCCCAAGCCGATTCATACTCCCCAAAAAGATAAGCCAGTAGCGTTTTTGCTAGATAGACATAACAAATACCATTAATATTGTTTGTTTCAATTAAAGTTGGTAACATTTCGACTTCATGAAAATGCTTACCAATTAAACAACAGGGATTAGCCGCTTCTCCTTGTAAATTTAGCACTGTCTGCCGCCAGATATTTCCCCAAATCAGAGATACCTCTTGTTTAATTTGCTGCATGAGATCGCAATATTTATCTGCCTCCAGCACGGCATTTTCTAGATTTTCTCCGCTCCAAAAGAGAAATTGACAATAGCAATTGGCACAATAGCCTACATATTCTAAATTTCCAGTTTCTAACCCACTTTGCAATCCCTCCAAAAATAGATTTAATGTGGATTTAATTGAATCTTTCCAATGTTTAATAAACAGGCTAAATGTTAAATAAACTCTACTTTTAAGTTCTTTTGTTTGAAATTTTTCTAAAAGTTGTACTGCTAGTTTACCAAACTGATATCCATCTTCAATTGCACCAATACTGCATAAAAATAAGCCATAGAGACTATAAGCAACAGCTGCCTGTGGTGAGTTGCCGTACTTGATACAAATCTCGATCATTGTAAAAATTTTGAGTGGCAATAACATCGGTTTGGCTATATAAACTGGAGCAAATAAACCCGATAATATGCGGAGCGCAACTAATTTTTGGGGATCAATGATTTCTGGCATATCTGCCAATGCTGCAATCGATTGATGAACCAACATTTGTTGTAAATTGTCATGTTTGTCAAAAATCATTTGAGTGTTACCCTCTTCAGGTAACGTCAAATCTAGTAATTGCAGTGCTTCTCTACCTGTGGCTATTGCTTCAATGAATTTATTTTGCGCCGTATAAGATTGAATTTGAATCTCATAGGTACGAACCTTTTCTAATGGAGATTTAGCGTTTTTGAGGATAATCTCTACTAATGATTTTGATGACTCAAAGTTTGTATTCAGATATTCTGCCTCAGCCGCAGATTCGTAAACAGCAAGGGCTAAATCGTAGCTGCTTTGCCAAGCATTTATCGGTAATAGAAGCATTGCCACTTTTAAATACCCAACTGCTGTTGCATAAGCTGTCGAGTTTTTGGCTTTACAACCCGCTATCAAATTTAACCGGGATAAATGTTCTCGTTCGTCAGCTTCCTCTAATAATTCCAGTCCGTAATTGAATTGGTTAACGATCGCAAAAATTCCTGATTGCTGCTCTTTAGGTGTGTTCTGCAACAACAATTGCCCAATTTGCAAGTGTGTTGACTGTTTTTGTGCTTCTGGAATAAGTGAATAGGCAGCTTGCTGGACGCGATCGTGTAAAAATTTATATACAACCATCTCAGAATGTTCTTGAGTAGCTGCTTGATTTTCGGAATCAACAAAAAACTTATAAACCTCACTTTGCGGCAAAATCAACCCTTCTTGCAAAGCCTTCCATAAGCAATCTGCGGTTTCTACCTCCGATTGTTTAGAAACAATCGCTAATGTTTTTAAATCGAATTGATTCCCAATACAAGCGGCTAGTTTCAATTGTTGTTGAGTTGATTCTGGTAATCTTCGTAATTGGAAAACCATAAAATCAACAACATTATCTGCTAGAGTTTGCTGATTTATTTGAGAAATGTCGCATTGCCAACATCCCTCTACAGAATTAAATTGAATGAGTCGATCTTGATGTAATGATTTCAGGATTTGAGTTGCAAAAAATGGATTTCCTTGAGCTTTACGATAAATCAATTGTGAAAGAGATAATGCCACATTTTCTGCACAATTTAACGTATCGGCTACAAGTTGGTTCAATTGTAATTGGTTGAGCGGTTTCAGGTTAAGACTATTTACCTTGACACCTGTTTTGCGAATTTCATCCAACATCACCATCAATGGATGTGCTCTCAATACTTCATTGTCTCTATAAGCACCAATTAACAATAAATATCCCTGATTAGCTTCATTCATTAATAATTGCATCAGTTTTAATGAAGCTGAATCTACCCACTGCAAGTCATCTAAGAATATGACTAAAGGATGTTCTTTAGTTGTAAATACTTGGAGAAATTTATGAAATAATAAATTAAATCGGTTTTGTGCTGCGTTACCTGATAATTCTGGTGCAGGTGGTTGTTTGCCAATAATTTTTTCTAATTCGGGAATGACTTCAATAATTACCTGTCCGTCTTCACCTAATGCTTGAATAATTTGATTTTGCCATTTGTTTATTTGGGTATCACTTTCTGCTAGCAATTGCTCCATGAAGTTACGAAAAGCTTGGACAAATGCAGAAAAAGGAATATTCCGATTAAATTGGTCAAATTTGCCTTTGATAAAATAACCGTGTTGACGAACAATAGGTTTATGCACTTCGTTAACAACGGCAGTTTTACCAATCCCCGAAAACCCAGCTACTAGCGTTATTTCTGTTGCACCCAGGCTGACATTTTCAAATGCTTCTAGCAGAGTTTCTACTTCTGCTTCTCGTCCATAGAGTTTATCAGGGATAATAAATCTGTCGCACACATCCCTTTGGGCAATTGGGAAACTTTCAATTTTACCTGTTGTTTTCAGTTGAGATAAACAATTTTCTAAATCATGCTTCAATCCTAATACACTTTGATAGCGATCTTCAGCATTTTTTGCCATTAATTTACTGACGATATCCGAAATTACCGCCGGAATTTGTAAGTTAATTACATCTATTGATGAGGCTACCTTAGCAATATGGGAATGTACCAACTCCATTGGATCGTTTGATTGAAAAGGTAACTCACCTGTGAGTAATTCGTAAAAAGTTACACCAAGGGAATAAAAATCAGTCCGGTAGTCAATTCCCCGATTCATTCTCCCTGTTTGTTCTGGAGAAATATAAGCTAGTGTTCCTTCTAAGACATTGGGGCTGATTAGCGTATGCGTTTCCCTTGGTAATAGAGAGGCAATACTAAAGTCGATTAATTTAACTTGTTTGGAATGAGGATTAATTAAAATATTGCCCGGTTTGATATCTTTATGAATGATCCGCTGACTATAGAGTATCTCTAAGGTATTACACAGTGCGATCGCTATTTGTAAAAACTCTTGTAAAAACCTGATATCTCGCGTTTGATCGCGAGCAAAATAATCTTTTAGAGAAATGCCACCAAAATCTTCCATCACCAACGCATAGGCATTTTGATACGCCTCTAGGCTGTAGGTTTGAACGATTAAAGATGAGTTTAGATTTTTGGCAATGGTGTACTGATTGCGAAACTGCACCAGTTCGTTGAAGGATGGATATGGATTTTTCAGCAGTTTGATCGCTACAGGTAATGAGTCACTTTCTCGATACCCTCGGTAAACTACAGTTCTCGAACCATTGTAGATTTCTTCAATGATTTGGTATCCAGAAATATTAACATGAGTGCTAAACATACCGTTAAATCCGAGTCATTTATAACTTGATTATTCCCAAATTAATAACAGCAATTTAATGTTAATTAATAAAGATTACTATGGCTTTACTTTCGAGACTATTTATGAAGATAAACTTTAAATTGTATGGTACATTACACGCTAATTTATCTTTAAAGCATCCAATGCAGAGATAGAATATCTCACACAAGGTGTCAAGGTTATCAATAGTAAATTAGGAACTTGCAAAGCGTAAAGTAGGAATTTTTTAACTCAAAAATATGCTTGTAAGGGCTGGGGAAAGATTAAAAGGGAAGAGGTTATACCATTTTAGATTTTGGATTTTAGATTTTGGATTGGGAATTGCCTTGGTGCGTCTGGCTTGGTGTGAATCCATCTGTCGCAATCATTTTTCAAAATGGTATTAAAAACCTTTCACCTTTTCCCTTTAAACTTTAAAGAACCAAGTTAACAACAGCAAACTACTAGTACCTGCTGGGATTTTTAGTTACCCCTCTTCTGTCACTTTCCGAGTATTCTGAATAAAAGGATTAAAAGAAAAAA